>JAIOII010000378.1 GCA_019912685.1 Kofleriaceae bacterium | reverse complement strand
ACGGCCCGCAGGTCGGGGAGGGCTGGGCGCGCGCCCGGCGCGTCGCGCGCAACGACGACTACCGCGGCACGCTCGACTCGCACCTCGGGGTGCGGCTGCCGGCCGACGGCACGTACTTGATCCTCGCGCGCGAGTACTGGGACGAGCCGGGCGAGTTCACGCTGACCTTCGCGTGCAGCGGCGCCGAGTGCCGCCCCGAGTGCCGCGAGGGCGACGCCTGCCCCGACGGCGCGATCTGCGAGCGCGTGTACTGCATCCGCGCGCCCTGCCCGAGCTTCTGCGCGCCGGCGCCGGTCGAGCGCCCCTGCGGCGGGCTGGCCGGCCTGAGCTGCCCCGAGGGCCAGTACTGCGACTACGCCGAAGGCGCGGAGTGCGGCGCCTTCGATCGACAAGGAACCTGTCGCGCGACGCCGACGGTCTGCCCGCGCTACCAGCAGACGGTCTGCGGCTGCGACGGAACCGAGTACAGCAATTCTTGTTACGCCAACCGCGCCGGCGTCGACGTCGCGTACGTCGCCGCGTGCGCGCCGGCCGGTGAGTGCACGCCCGAGGAGTGCGGCCCGCGCCCGCTCGCGCCCAACTACCTCTGCGAGGACGGCGTCACCGTGGCCCGCCCCGGCGAATGCATGCGCAATGAAGATGGCGCTTGTGGATGGCAGATCGTGAGCTGCCCCGAGCCGCAGACCTGCGGCAGCCGCGGCCTTCTGCCCTGCCCCGAGGGCCAGTTCTGCAACTTCCCCGAGGGCGCGAGCTGCGGCGCGACCGATCACCCCGGCACGTGCGCGCCGATCCCGACGATCTGCACGCGCGAGTACGCGCCCGTGTGCGGTTGCGACGGGCGCACGTACTCGAACCGCTGCAGCGCGGCGGCCGCGGGCATCAGCGTCGCGAGCGAGGGCGAGTGCCACCCGGCGTGCCGCGTCGGCGGCTGCTCGGGCCAGCTCTGCGTCGGCGCGGACGACTCGGGCATCTCGACCTGCGAGTGGCGCGAGGAGTACGCGTGCTACCGGAGCGCGACCTGCGAGCAGCAGGCCGACGGGCGCTGCGGCTGGACGATGACCCCCGAGCTCAGCGCCTGCCTCGGTCGCTAGCGATCTTGTGATATCAAGGCGATCGAGCCGCGCGGGCCCGTGCTCGCGCGGCTCGTGCTATTTGTGTCGCCGATGCGCGCGTGGCCTCCGATCGGGATCGTGATCGCCCTCGCGTGCTCGTGCGGCGTGTCCGGGCCGCCTCCGCCCGAGCACCGCGTCTTGAGCGTCGGCCCGGGCGGCGTGGAGCTCCCGAGCGACCTGCCGATCGCGATGCCCGAGGGAGTGCACGTGCGCTGGGCCAGGATGGGCGCGTCGCACGGCCGCTTCGTGGCGACGAGCGAGACCGCGCCCGACGAGCTCTTGCCCGCGCTGCGGCAGGCGTGGTGCGCGCACCCCGCCTCGGCACCGGCGAGCGCCGAGGGCACGCTGCAGTGCAGCGCCCGCTCGGGGATCGTCACGGTGAGCGCGCGGCGCGGCGCCTCGGAGCTCACGCGCCTCGAGATCCACCTCCAAGTGCGCACGCGCAATTGGAATTTCGATTCACCACCCGAGACCGAGCGACGCGTGACGCGCCCTCCCCTGCCCGCGCCGCCGGGCGGCGGTGATCC
>JAIOII010000377.1 GCA_019912685.1 Kofleriaceae bacterium | reverse complement strand
CTCGCCTGGCGGCTCGGCCACGCGATCACCGCCGTCGCGACCAGCCCGGTGGCGAACGCGGCGCCGAGCAGGAGCATCGACGTCGCGCGGCTCTTGCGGCGCACGAACCGCGTGCCGTGCTGCGTCTCGTCGACGCGATCGACCTCGAGGCGATCGACGCCGACGCTCTCCTCGTACCAGGCCTGCTCGTCGACGGCAGGCAGCATGCCGCCCAGCTCCGACGGGCGCGCGGCGATGGGCTTGATGTCGGCGATGCGAACGGCCGGCTCGTCGATGATCACCGGGACGTCGTCGTCGTCCTCGACCTCGTCGAGCTCGAGCAGGCCCGAGTCCTCGAGCTCCGCGGGCCGCTGCACCTGCGCCGGCGGCGCCGCGTGGAGCTGCGTCTGCGTCGACGACGGAACGCGATGGCGCGGCATGGGCGCCGGCGGCTCGATCGGCGCGATGCGGTTCGGGAACGGCCGCGGAAGGCTCTTCTTGGCCCCGGTTTCGCTGACGCCGCCGAGCTGGTCTCTGGACCGGCTCGGCGGCGGGCTGGAGAACAGGGCGTCGTCCGCATCCAGGGAGCGTGTGTGCGCCTGCTCGATCAGCCGGTTGACGGCGGTGTTCTCCGTCTTCGTCATCGATACCTCCAGGGAGTTGCAGCCACGGTCCCCCGACCGGCCGCCGTCGTAACACGCTGAAGGTTCATCCCCGCACGAACTTAAGCTGACACGGGCTGTAACCTCGATCTCTCGCCGGTGAGCGCGTGTGCCGTCATGTAAGCCGCGGCCCCACAACCGTGATCACATATGATCATGCGGAGATCGGATCTCGCTCGCGCTCGTGCCCGCGCTCGCAGCCGTGGACCTCGACGGTCAGGTGGGCGAGCTGCACGACGCCGAGGATCTCCTTGCGGTAGAAGTCGACGTCGCGCGGGCGGGCGCTGACGAGCGAGACGATGCACCCGCGCTTGCCGGGCGCGAGCTCCCACACGTGCAGGTCGGCGACGTGGACGTCGTCGAGCTTTCCGAGGTGCGTCTCGATCCGATCCACGAGGTCGTCGGTCGGCACGGCGTCGACGAGCTGCGCCGCGGCGTCGCGACACAGGACGACGGCCCAGCGCGCGATGAGCACGCCACCGACGAAGCCCATCGCTGGATCGAGCCACCACCAGCCGGCGTACTCGCCGCCGAGAAGCGCGGCGATCGCGAGCACGCTGGTCAACGCGTCGGCGAGGACGTGGAAGTACGCCGCGCGCAGGTTGTGATCGGTCAGCTGTTCCCCGTGATGTTTCCCGTGCCCGTGCCCGTGCCCGTGCCCGTGCCCGAACTTCTCTTCTTCTCCGTCGTGGTCGTGGTCGTGCGCGTGCCCGTGCCCGCCGCCGAGCAGGACCGCGCACACGAGGTTCACCACGAGCCCGATCACCGCGACCGGCAACGCCTCGGCGAAGAGCACGCGCGGCGCCTCGAACAGCCGCGTCCCCGCCTCGATGCCCATCCACACCGCGACCACCGCGAGCGCCACGCCGCTCGTGTACCCCGCGAGCGCGTACACCTTGCCGGTGCCGAACGTGAACCGCGACGAGCTCGCCCGCGTCCGCGCGAACCAGTACGCGAACAGCGCCAGGCCGAGGGCGCCGGCGTGCGTCGCCATGTGCCAGCCGTCGGCGGTGAGCGCCATCGACCCGGTGACGTAGCCGGCGACGAGCTCGGCGACCATCATCGCGAGGGTGACGAGGACGACGATCCGCGTACGCCGCTCGCCGCGCTCGACCATCACCGCGAAGTCGTGATGGTGCGCGTGCTCGGACGGATCGTGATGATGCGTCGTCATCGCAGCGAGAACGCCTTACTGTAGCTCCCGTGGCCCGTGACCGGCATCCGATCACCATGGCGATCCGCGCCCTGCGCCAGCACGCGATCGCCTTCACACCGCACCTCTACGACTGGGAGCCGCGCGGCGGCACCGCGGCCTCCGCCGCGGCGCTCGGCGTCGACGAGCACGAGGTCGTGAAGACGTTGATCTTCGAGGACGAGGCGCGTTCCCCGCTGTGCGTCCTCATGCACGGCGATCGCGAGGTGTCGGCGAAGAACCTCGCGCGCTTCCTCGGCGTGAAGCAGGTCGCGCCCTGCGCGCCCGAGGTCGCCGACCGGCACTCCGGCTACCAGGTCGGCGGCACGTCGCCCTTCGGCCTCCGCCGCGCGATGCCGATCTACATGGAGCGCTCGATCACCGCGCTGCCCCGCATGTTCGTGAACGGCGGGGCGCGCGGCTTCCTCGTCGAGATCAGCCCCGCCGACGCCGTGCGCGCGCTCTCGCCGACCTTGGTCGACGTCGCGACGACCTGAGCCCGATCGCCGCGAGCGCGAGCGCGAGCGCGAGCAGGAGACCGAGCCCGCGTGCGCCGCCGGCGCCGGCGTCGGCGCAGCCGCCGGCGACGTGCACGGTCGAGTCGCACGCGTCGCCGATGTCGTCGCCGTCCTGATCGTCCTGGTCGTCGTTGGCGACGAGCGGGCAGTTGTCCTCGTCGTCGGCGAACCCGTCGCCATCGCGGTCGGTGTCGTCGCGCGTGTCGCACGCATCGCCGCGCCCGTCGCCGTCGGCGTCCTCCTGGTCGGGGTTCGCGACGAACGGACAGTTGTCGACGTCGTTGCCGTCACCATCGCCGTCGCGGTCGCGGCCGTCGAGGTCGTCGCACGCGTCGCCGAGCCCGTCGCCGTCCGCGTCCTCCTGCCCGCCGTTGGCGACGAACGGGCAGTTGTCGTCGGCGTTGGGATCGCCGTCGCCGTCGGCGTCGAGGCCGTCGCTCGGGTCGCAGGCGTCGCCGAGCCCGTCGCCGTCCGCGTCCTCCTGACCCGGGTTGGCGTCGAACGGGCAGTTGTCGTCGGCGTTCAGGTCACCGTCGCCGTCGGCGTCGAGGCCGTTCGTCGTGTCGCACGCGTCACCGAGCCCGTCGCCGTCCGCGTCCTCCTGATCCGGGTTCGCGTCGAACGGGCAGTTGTCGTCGACGTTCGGGTCGCCGTCGCCGTCGACGTCGCGGTCGTCGCGCCCGTCGCACACGTCGCCGAGCCCGTCGCCATCGACGTCCTCCTGGCCGGGGTTCGACGCGAACGGGCAGCTGTCGAGCGCGTCGGTCACGCCGTCGCCGTCGATGTCACGGATGCAGTCGGACGGCGAGGCCGTGCAGCTCCAGCCGAACTCGACGTCGCAGGTGCTCGCGCAGCCGTCGCCGTCGGCGCTGTCGCCGTCGTCGCACGCCTCGGACGGACCGACCGAGCCGTCGCCGCACACGCCGACCGTGAACGTGACCGGCTCGGAGGCCACCGCGCCCTGCGTCGCGACGATCGTGTGCTCGCCGTCGGCGAGCGTCGCGCTGTCGCACGCGAACGCGTTCGCGCTGCACGCCGACGTGCACAGGGTCGTCGCGCCCTCGGTGACCATCACGGTCACGCCGGTCTCGCACTCGCCGCTCACCGCCGGCGTGCGGTCGGGCGTGGCCGAGCCGCCGGCCGGAGACACGATCACGGGCACGACGGT
>JAIOII010000376.1 GCA_019912685.1 Kofleriaceae bacterium | reverse complement strand
AGCCGCGGCTCCTGCATGAGCCGCAGCGTCGCGGTCGCCGCGCGCAGCCCGACGGTCGGCCCGGTGTCCTCGCCGGCGGCGGCCTCGCCGGCCGCCTCGCGCTGCCACGGATACTCGATGCGGCCGTGGTGGGCGTGCTTGATCGTCTCCTTGAGCGAGTTGTTGACGCGGCGCAGGTCGCCCATCGACAGGCCCGACTCGTCGAGCTGCCCGAGGTGCAGCTTGCCGTAGACGATGCGCTGCACGAGGTTCTCGATCGAGCGCTCGTCGGGGCGCTTGAGCGTGCGTGACGCCGCCTCGACCGCGTCGCAGATCGCGAGGATCGCGGTCTCGCGGCTCTGCGGCGGCACGCCCGGGTAGCGGAAGTCGTCGACCGAGAGGCGGCGCGGGTTGCCCTGCTCCTGGCACTTCGCCCAGAAGTACTCGAGCACGCCGTCGCCGTGGTGCATGTGCATGAAGTCGATGATCCGCTCGGGCAGCTTCTGCCGCCGCGCGAGCGCGATGCCCTCGGTGACGTGCGCGAAGATCGCGTCGCACGACACCTCGGGCGCGAGCCGGTCGTGTGGGCTCTGCTCGCCGGCCTGCAGGTTCTCGATGAAGTACGGCGGCTGCAGCGACTTGCCGAGATCGTGGAAGTACGCGCCGACGCGCACCAGCCGCCCGTCGGCGCCGATCGCGTTGGCGGCGAGGTCCGCCATGTTCGCCATCGCCAGGCTGTGCTGCCACGTGCCCGGCGCCTTCTCGGCGATCTGCTTGAGCAGCGGGTGCGAGAGGTCCTCGAGCTGCACGAGCCGGCCGTGCGTGATCTCGCCGCACGCCACCTGGAAGACCGAGACGAAGGGCAGGGCGAGGAGCGCGGCCATCACGCCGCCGACCGCCGCCGCGATCCAGCTCGAGCGCGTCGGATCGGCCAGCTCGTGCGTCGGCACGACGCCGTTCGACAGGTACGAGAACGCGGCGTAGGTGAGCACCGCGCCCGCGACGGCCATCGCCCCCGCCAGGAGGGCCACGAGCACGCGCGGCCGCGCGCGCTCGGGGATGACGATCGCCGCCGCCACGGCCTGGACGACGAGCACCGTCGTGATGCCGACGTCGAACGGGACGAGCAGGCCCATCACCACGGCGGCGAGCACGCCGCCGGCGAGGCCGACCGTGCGGTCGTAGACGAGCGTCGGCACGACGCCGCCGAGCGCCACCGGCACCGCGAGCACGGACAGCGGCCAGAGCATGAGGAGCGTCTTGGTCACGATCGCGCCGGCGGCGACCGCCCCGAGCAGCACGAGCTGCACGCGCAGCAGGCGTCCGCGGTTGCTGCGCCGCAGGTGGTGCGTCACGCCGGCCGCGAGCACGAACAGGACGGCGAAGTAGACGCCGAACCCCGTGACGCCGCGCGGGGCCTCGCGCCGCGCCGCCGCGGCGAGCTCGGCCTGCTCGTGGTCGGCGATCTCGCCGCGAGCGATCACGACCGGTCCGCCGCGCCCGACGACGGCGCCGTCGTCGAAGCTCTGGAACGCGCGCACGCGCACCGTGACCGGCGCCTCCTCGCCCGCGGCGAACGAGCCGTCGACGAGCCAGCTGTCGGCGAGGACGACCGGCGTGACCAGGAGCGCGAACCCGAGCGCGAGCACGAGGCCGACGAAGAGGTTGACGCGCGGGCGCCGGGTGACGACCTCGGTCGGGCGCATGCGGCTGGGGACCGGCGGCTGCATCAGATGCCGATGTCGAACTCGGCGCGGGTGCGCGGCCCGTTGATGGTCGGGAACTTCATCGCGCGCATGACGCCGGAGACGCACGCGTGGAGCGACCCGCCCGACTGGCCGTTGACGCGCAACCAGTTCACCTTGCCGCTCGGCCCGTCGATGATGATGCTGATGTTCGCGCTCGAGCTGCCGGTCTTCTGCAGGCACCCGCCGAGGCGATTGCCGTAGCGCGAGTACACGGAGAACACGGTGCCCATGTCGAGGGTCTCGGAGCCCTCGTCGCTGTCGTCGGAGAGGTCGAGCGCCAGGGTCTCGTTGCCGCCGGGCAGGCTCTTGCCGAAGCCGCCGCCGCCGCCACCGCGCTTGCCGCCGCCGCGCGCCTTCTTGGCCGGCGGCTTGGGCTCGCTGACCGTGACGTTGAGCGACGCGCTCGCGAGCGTGTCGACGCCCTCGACGTCCTTCTTCTTCGCCGACGACAGCGCCGTGATGACGAGGTAGACGACGACGACCGCCGCGAGCACACCGGCGCCGATGAAGCCGTAGAGCGTGACGCCGCGCTTGCGCTCGGCCGACTGGTGCTTGACCTCGGCCTGCGCGCGGCGCGCGTCGTCGCGCTGCTGGCGCGCGGCCTCGACGAGCGGTCCGAGCAGCGGGTGGTCCTCGACCTTCATGCGCCCGCCCTCGTCCTTGTCGAAGAGGACGTTGCCGTGGTGCACGTGCCCCGACTGGATCTGCTCGACCACGCCCTTCATCGAGAACGGTCCGAAGTCGAAGCGCCCCTTGGTGACGAGCCAGCGCTCGTGCTCGTCCTGCATCGCCGCCTCGAGCGCGGGCGGGATGACCAGCTGCGCCCGCGGGGCCTGCGCGACGGGCGGCCCGTCGGCGCCGACGCGCTCCTCCTCCTCCTCGACGCCGCGGCACAGGGTGTCCATGACCAGCTCGCGCAGCGACTCGACGGAGCCGAAGCGGCGGTCCGGCTTCTCGGCGCAGGCGCGCGCGATGATCTCGTCGACCTCGGGCGGGATGCCGGGCGCGGCCTCGCTCGGACGCGGACCGCCGCGGGTGAGCGGCTGGCCGACGAGCGCGTCGTAGAGCAGGGCGCCGAGGCCGTACACGTCGCTGGCCGG
>JAIOII010000375.1 GCA_019912685.1 Kofleriaceae bacterium | reverse complement strand
CTCGGCGCCCTCGGCCTCGCCGCGCATGCCGTCGACCTTGGTCCGCTGCGTGTCGCGCGCGAGCTTGGCGCGGGCGAGCTCGGCCTCGAGCTCGGCCACCTTGGCCGTCGCGACGCGCTCGCGGTCCTCGGCGTCGCGCAGCGCCTTCACCCGCTGCTCCTCGGCGAGGCGTTGGTCGTCGAGCTTGCGCTGGGCATCGGCCCGCGCTTGCTCCACAGCCGCCTCCCCCGCGAGCACTTTCTCGATCTGCTCGAGGTGCTTGCGCGCGGTCTGCACGGTCCGGCCCTTGGTCTCGACGGCGAGGAAGCGGCGGTAGAAGTCGGCCGCGGCCTTCAGGTCCTTGTTCAGGTGGTGCGCGACCCCGAGGTTGAAGAGCTGCTCGTTCTTGGGATCGAGCGCGAACGCCGCCTCGAGCTCCTTGATCGCCTCGGGGTACTTGCCCTTCTTGATGAGGCGGCGCCCCGCGTCGAAGTGGGCCTGCGCCGTCTTCACCTCCTCCTTCGAGGGCGGCGGCCGATCGTCGCCGCGCGCGCTCGGCGGCGATGCGAGCGAGAGCGCGGCGGCGACCGTGAACGTGACGATGGCAAACGAGCGCATGCGCTGCCTCATCGTGCGCGGCACGGATCGTAGGGGTTGACCAGGGACGGCTCGCTCGACTCCTCCTCGCGGGCCTTGCCGGCGCAGATGTCGCGCATGCGCACCGCCTTCTTGACCGCCTTGTCGGCGGGCAGGCGCACGCGCGTCTCCGCGTAGCGGGAGTCGTCGGGGATGCGCAGCCGATACTCGCGGGACTTGCCCTTCTCCTCCATGAGCTCGAGCGTGAGCGGCGTCTTCCCGAGCACCTGATCGCCGAGCAGCACCTCCGCGCCCGGCGGTGTCGACGTGAGCTCGTGCACGAGCTTCTGCGGCTCGCGCTCGAGCGGTACCGTCGTGGTGCCGTTCTTGGCCGGCACGATCTCGACCTGCTTCTCGAGGTAGCCGGCGAGCCGGAACGTGAAGACCTGGGCGTCCTTCGACCGCGGGACCTGGACCTCGAGCGGTGCGACGCCGATCACCTCGCCGTCGACGAGGACCTCGGCCGCGGGCGGCTTGGTCACGATGCGCAGCTTGATGAGGCTGTCGAGCCTCACGCGCTCGACGACGTCGACCAGCGGCACGAGGACGACCTCGCGCGCCGCGAAGCCCGGGTGCTCCACCGAGAGGGCCATCTCGTAGGCGCCGCGCTCGACCTTCATCGACATCGGCGTCTTGCCGATCACCTCGTCCCCGTACATGACGGTCGCGCGCGATGGGTTCGACTCGATCCGGATCGTGACCTCCACCGGCTCCTCGGGCTCCGGAATGATTCGCTCGAAGGTGCTGACGACGAGGCTGCGCAGGAACGGCGATCCGCCGACGAAGCGCAGCATCGACGCGATCACCGCCGGATCCGGCTGGGCCGGCGCGGCCGCAGCCGTTGGCGCGGCGGCGATGTCGGTGGCGGCGGTGCCGGTCCCGGTGGCGGCGGC
>JAIOII010000374.1 GCA_019912685.1 Kofleriaceae bacterium | reverse complement strand
CCGAGGCCGTCCTCGCCGACCGCGCGCTCTGCGCGGCCACCCGCACCCCCGCCCCCGGCGATCACGCCGACCTCGAGGTCGAGCTCGCCCACGGCGCCGATTCGCAGGCGCTCCTCGCCGCGCTCGTCGCCGCGTCGGTCGCGCTCCGCCGCTTCGAGGTGGTCACGCCGACGCTCCACCAGATCTTCGTCGAGCACGTCGGCCGCGATCAGGCCCAGGTCGCCGCGAGGTTGCCGTCATGATCCCGCGGCGCAAGCGCGCCGGGCTGCCCGACTGGGTGGTGATCGCGCGCCGCGAGCTGCTCGAGCGGATCCGGACGCCGTGGTTCATCGTCGTCACGCTGCTCGGGCCGGTGCTCATGATCGCGCTCGTCGTCGTGCCGGTCGTGCTCGGCCGCGTCGGCGACCAGACGGCGCGCGTCGAGATCCTCGACCGCAGCGGCAAGCTCGGCGAGCCGCTGCGCGCCGCGCTCGTCGCCGAGAAGTGGCGCGCCGAGGTCGTCTCCGCCGACACCGACGAGCAGGCGCTGCGCGAGCGCATCCGCACCGACCGCATCGACGGCTACCTCGTCGTCTCCGCCGAGGCGCCCGCCGGAGGCACGTTCGTCTACCGCGGCGACAACGCCTCGGCCGAGCACGTCATGCGCTCGCTCAATCGCGTCGTCTACGGCGTCGTGCTCGCGGCGCGTGGCAAGGAGCTCGCCATCGCCGACGACAAGGTCGCCAGGCTGCTGGCGCCCGTCGCCTTCACCACGCGGCACTCGACGGGCGAGGCCGGCGAGGAGGAGACCTCGGGCCTCGCCGCGTTCCTCGTCGGCTACGTCGTCATGTTCGTCCTCTACCTGGCGATCGTGCTCTACGCGGTGAACGTCCTGCGCAGCGTCGTCCAGGAGAAGACCAACCGCGTCGTCGAGATCATGGTCGCCGCCGCCAAGCCGCGCGCGCTCATGCTCGGCAAGATCCTCGGCGTCGGCGCGGTCGGCCTCGTCCAGGTGACCGTGTGGGCCGTGATGGGCCTGGTCACCATCAACCAGCGCGGCGCGCTCCTCGGCATGTTCGGCGTCGACGCCGGCGGCTGGAACGTGCCGCCGATGGACGGCGCCGACATCGCGGTGATCCTCGTCTACTTCCTCCTCGGCTACTTCTTCTACGCCGCGATCTTCGCGGCGATCGGCGCGATGGTGTCGAGCGAGCAGGAGGCGCAGCAGGCGCAGACGCCGGTGATGATGGTGCTCATCATCCCCATGCTGTGCGTGCAGCTCGTCGCCAACGATCCGCGCGGCGGCGTCGCCGAATTCCTCACGCAGCTGCCGTTCTCGTCGGCCGTGCTCATGCCGATGCGCTGGTCGCTCGGCGGCGCCTCGCCGGTGAGCCTCGTCGTCTCGATCGCGATCCTCGCGCTGTCGACGTACCTCGTCGCGCTGCTCGCCGCGCGCATCTACCGCGTCGGCATCCTCATGTACGGCAAGCGCCCTACGCTGCGCGAGCTGGTCCGCTGGCTGCGCTATTGATCGACTGCCACACGCGGTCGGCGAGGAGCCCGCTCATGTCGTCGAGCAGCACCTCGGGCGCGGCGTCGCAGGGCGGCACCTCGATCTCGCCCGAGCCCGCGACGTCGGACAGGTCCAGCGCCATCTCGTCGGCGCTGCGATAGCGTCGGTCGGGCTCCTTCTCGAGCGCGCGCAGGACGACCCGCTCGAGGCGCGGCGAGATCGGTGAGGCAAGCGCGCACAGCGGTCGCGGGGGCACGCGCACCGCCGCCACCATGATGTCGCGCGGGGAGCGGCCGCGGAACGGGCGTTCCCCGGTGAGCATCTCGTAAAGCAGCACACCGACCGCGTACACGTCCGAGGCCGGACCGTAGCGATGTCGGCGGATTCGCTCGGGCGCGATGTACGACGGCGACCCGCAGCAGATGCCGGGCGCGGTGATCTGGCCCGACACGGGCGACCCCAGGCACACGCGGTTGGGCGGATCGAGCGGATCTTCCTCGAACGACTTGGCGAGCCCGAAATCGATGAGGATCGGCACCAGCACGTCGCGCCGGCGGCCGTACATGACGTTTCCCGGCTTCACGTCGCGGTGAAGGATCCCGCGGCGATGCACGTGCGCGAGCGCGTCGAGCACGTGCAGCGCGATCGTGACCGCCGTCGAGACCGGCATCGGCCCGCGGTCCATGACGCCGCGCACCGTGGGGCCTTCGAGGAGCTCCATGATGATCGCCATGGTGTCTTCGGCCTCGGAAAAATCGAGCGTGCGGATGCAGTTCGGATGGTCCAGCACCGCGCCGAGCCGTGCCTCGCGGCGGAACCGCGCACGGTCGTCGTGGCCGCTGACCCTGGCGTGCAGGAACTTCATGGCCACGTCGTGGCCGAGGTCCATGTGGGTCGCGCGGTAGACGCTCGCCATCCCGCCGCTGCCCAGATGCGAGACAACGCGGTAGCGCCCACCGCCGATCGTCGCACCCACGAGAGACCGCATCGCCCCGCGATGGAGCAATCGTCGTGCCCGGCCGCCCGACCACGGGCGCCGTGCGCTGGCGTCACATCTTGACGAGGTCGACGCGGACCTTCTCGGTGACGCAGTCCCAGAGCTCCTCGCTCTCGTCGGTCTCCTGCACGACCTGGATCTTCGCCCGGTTCACGAGGCCGGTCACCTTGTCGCCCACGAACGTCAGGTACGCGTCGAGATCGATCGCCTCGGTCACGAGCTTCAGCTCCACCTCGCAGCCCGTGCGCTTCACGGTCTCGTCGCCCCACGCCTGCGCGTGCGGTGGGTCGTTGTCGACCTGATCGATCGAGATGCCGTCGCCCCATCCCTCGACGCGCACGAGGACGTCGAGCGCCTCCTCGTCCGCACACGAGCGATCGTCGTCGGGGTCGGCGTTCTTCCACGTCGCCTTCGGATCGATCTTGATCTTGTAGACGCCGGGCACGAAGCACGCGTCGGGCATCGCCGGCGCGCCCGCCGTCCGCCAGCCCTCGACCGCGACGGCCTTGTCGTCGTCCTTCACCGCCTTGGTGCGCGTCATCTGCCCCTTCACCGCGCCCGTCGTCGCGTCGACCTCGAGCGCGAGCCCGAGGTCGCCGGAGGAGATGCCGCTGCCGCGCACGTTCAGCTTGCACGCCGCCGGGTCGAGCGTGACCGCGGCGAGCGGTCCCGGATCGACGCCGAGCATGGCCTGCGACTCGGTGAGCTTGCCCTCCGTCCCCTTCACCTCGAAGCGAAGGAACCATCCCTTCGCGCCGTTGCTCGGGAACTTCAGCCGGTACTGACCATCGAGCTCGCACGCGCCACCAGCAGCGACGCTGCCCGTGCCCGTGCCCGTGCCGCTCCCCGTGCCCGTGCCCGTGCCCGTGCCCGTCCCGCCCGCGTCTTCCTTCTTCTTCCCGCACCCGGCGATCGCGCCGATCGCGACGACCGCCGCCATCCACACCGTCGCGATGCGCATCACTTGCTCTTCTTCCAGTCCTTGGCGCCCTGGATGATCTCCGCCGCCATGCCCTCGGGGTTGTACTCGTAGTGCCATGGCTCGTTCGCGTACGGGTAGAAGTTGAACCTCGCCCCGTTCATGAGCATCCACTTCGTGACGCTCGACTTGTAGTACTTCATCAGGTTGTTGGCGTCCTTGGTCGAGATCTCGGTGACCTTGAAGCCCTCGCCGTCGGCGCTGTCCTCCTTGTCGACGGAGAGCTTGAGGTCGAGCGCCAGCCCGTAGCTGTGCGACGAGTTCGACGCGACCGCGTACGGGTTCGAGCTCTTCTTGTTCTGCGGCACGCGGTAGCTCGACTTGATCGTGAGCTCGACGCCGTCCTTGGCCGCCGCCGCCTCCATCTCGGCGAACGCGGCCGCCGCCTTGTGGTGGAGCCGCGCGCTCTGGTTCGGCACGCTGGCGAGCTGGCTCTCGAGGTAGCCCTTGATGTCGTAGGCCTTCTTGCCGCCGTTGTCGGTGATCTCTTTGTTGATGCGGCGCTCCTTGTAGCCGAACTCGGCGTAGAGCGCGTCGCGAAACTTCTTGAACGCGTAGGACGACTTCCCGGCCGGCTCGTCCTTGGCCGGGAAGCACAGCGTGCCCGCCTTGGCCTTGGCGACGCACGTGTCATACAGCTTCTGCAGCTCGGGCGAGAACACCGACGTGGCGTCCTTCGTGTTCCGGAGCCACGCCTTGTGCGCCTCGTCCATGTCGGAGCCCTGCGCCGCGCCGCCCTCCTCGAGCTGGCCGGCCTGGTCCTGCAGGTGCTGCTGCACGAGGCCGTCCTCCTCCGCCGGCTGCACCGGCTCCTGCTGCTCCGCCGCCTGCTGCTGCTCGACGGGGGCGCCGGGCGCGACCTGCTCGACCTCGGCCTCGAGATCCTGGACCGTGATCGGCACGACCTGATCGCTGCCCTGCGCGAGCTCGCCGTCCTCCGCCTGCGGCGCCAGCGCCTGCTCCTGCGGCCCGGGGTTCTCGAGGTCGTGCTCGGCGAAGTCGGCGTTGCCCGCCGCGCCCTCGCCGATCGACAGGATCGCGTCGTCCATGACGTCGTCGCGGATGTCGTGGTGGCCGCGCCGCGACGAGAGGATGAGGATGTCGCCGTGGATCGCGCCGTCCTTCTTGAGCTGCGTGTGCTGGACGGCCTTGGTCTTGTTGTCGCGCTCGTCGCCCTTCACCGACAGGTGCTCGACCTCGAAGCCGGCCTTCTTGGCCCGGCTCTCGATCTTGCTCTTGCCGAAGTACCCGGCGTGGGTGCCCTTCTTGATCTGATCGGGGCTGCCGATGATGCGCAGGCTCTTGCCCGGCGCGCCCTGGAACATCCAGTCGGCGGCGTCGGAGAAGTGCGCCGTCGAGTAGCTCGAGTCCATGAGCGTGATGTCGGTGATCTGGTCGAGCAGCGCGCCCGCGCCCTCGAGCGCGTCGTGCACGCCCTGGTACCCGCCGGCGCTGTGGCCCGCGATCGAGATGTTGCCCGGCGCGAGCGTCGCCATGTTGAGGTCGACCGCCACGGCGTTCATGATCGAGCCGAGGAACGTCGGCAGGCCGGCGGCGAGCGCCTTCATGTGGCCGCCCTCGCGCGTGCGCTTGTTCGGGCCCTTGTCCTTCTTCACGCTGCCGCCGACCACGCCCTGCGGCAGGATCGCGATCGTGTTCTTGCCGCGCGCCTGCTGCATCGCCTCGCCGGCGACGTCGGAGCCCGACGCCGAGCCCTTCTTGCCTTCCTGCGCCTCGTCGACGCCGTACTGCGCGCCGTGGCCGTGGAAGAAGAGGAACACGTCCGGCGTCGCGGTGAGGTCGCCGGCGGAGACGAACACGAGGCACTTCTGGAAGCCCGCCTCCTCGTCGCCGCCGTCGTAGACCTTCTTCCACACGGCGTCGCCGTGCGCGCGCCCCGCCGCCTGCTGCTGCTGCGCCACCTCGTTCGCGCCCTGCTGCGCCGGCGCCTGCGGCTGCTGCTGCGGCGCGGGCTCGATGGGGCCCTGC
>JAIOII010000373.1 GCA_019912685.1 Kofleriaceae bacterium | reverse complement strand
GCGCTCGATGCGCCCGACCAGCTCGGGCTGCGCGCGCGCAAGGCGACGATCCTCGACGCCAACCGCACCGACCTCGTCGCCGCCGAACAGCGCGGCCTGGCGCCCGCGATGATCGACCGCCTGCGCCTCGACGACAAGCGGGTCGAGGCGATCGCGCGCGCCGTCGACGAGATCGCCGCGCAGCCCGAGCTGGTCGGGCGCATCGAGCGCGCCGAGACGCGCGCCGACGGCCTCGAGCTCGCGCGCATGCGCATCCCCCTCGGGGTGATCGCGATCGTGTACGAGGCGCGCCCCAACGTCACCGTCGACGCGGCGGCGCTGTGCCTCAAGGCGGGCAACGCGTGCATCCTGCGCGGCGGCTCGGAGGCGTTCGCGTCGAACCAGGCGCTCGGCGCCGCCGTCGCCGCGGGGCTGGCGGCGGCGGGGCTACCGCCGGCCGCGGTGACGATGGTGCCGTCGACCGACCGCGAGGCGATCCGGGCGCTGGTCCAGCTCGACGACCTGGTCGACCTCTGCATCCCGCGCGGCGGCGAGGGCCTCATCCGCTTCGTCGCCGAGCACGCGCGCGTGCCGGTGATCAAGCACTACAAGGGCGTGTGCCACCTCTACGTGCACGCCGCCGCCGACCTCGACATGGCGCTCGCCATCGCCGAGAACGGCAAGGTGCAGCGCCCCGGCGTGTGCAACGCGATCGAGACCATCCTCGTCGACCGCGCCGTCGCCGACCGGTTCGTGCCGCGGCTGGCGGCGCGCTTCGGCGAGCTCGGCGTCGAGCTCCGCGGCGACGAGGACGTGCGCCGGCTCGGCGGCCCGCGGGTCGTGCAGGCGACCGACGACGACTGGGCGGCCGAGTACCTCGCGCTCGTCGTCGCGGTGCGCGTCGTCGACGATCTCGACGCGGCGATCGCCCACATCGAGCGCTGGGGCTCGGATCACACGGAGTCGATCATCACGGCCGACCAGGCCGCCGCCGACCGCTTCCTGCGCGAGGTCGGCAGCTCGACGGTGATGCACAACGCGTCGACCCGGTTCGCCGACGGCGGCGAGCTCGGCCTGGGCGCCGAGATCGGCATCTCGACCACGCGGCTCCACGCGTACGGGCCCATGGGCGCCGAGGGCCTCACCACCACCAAGTTCATCGTCCGGGGGACCGGACACGTGCGCAGCTGACGCGCCAGCGAGTGATCGTGAAAGAAGAAGAACCCGGTATGGCCAAGGACATGGACCCGCGCCCCGCGCGGGCGCGAGGCGCGGGCGCCGACGCCCGCGTCAAGGCATCGGGAGCGGACGACGCCGGGCTGGCCGGCGCGCTGCGTGCGCTCGAGCTCGGCCTCGAGAAGAAGGCGCTCGAGCCGGTGCTGCTCGACGTGCGCGGGCTGTGCACGTACTGCAACTACCAGCTCGTCCTGAGCGGACGCTCCGACCGTCAGGTCGACGCGATCAGCGAGGCGATCGTCGTCGGCCTGAAGAAGGACGGCATCCGCGCCCTCGGCACCGAAGGCAAGCGCTCCGGCCAGTGGGCGCTCCTCGACTTCGGCGACTTCGTCGTGCACGTCTTCCACCACCCGCAGCGCGAGCACTTCGATCTCGAGGGGCTCTGGGTCGATGCCCCGCGCGTCGAGATCGACGTGCCCGCCGACGCCCGCATCCAGGCCGACGAGTACTAAAGGGTCGGGCGGCCGACGACGTTGCCGCAGTACGCGCTGCGGCCGCAGGTCGTGCCCGCCGAGGTGTACCAGGCGGTCATGCGCGTGCCGTAGCGCCGGTTGTCGGCGTGCACGTGCGCGCCGTACGACTGCCCCGTCGAGCTGACCAGGCCGAGCGCGCAGCGATCGCACGTCTTCGACTTCGACGAGGCGTTGGCGCCGATGTGGAGCTGGCGGAACTGCCAGCCCGAGCCGCCGGTCACGACGACGTAATTGCCGGCGCCGCCGTTGCACGACGTCGCGCGGCACGACTGGCCGCAACCGCCGTAGTAGCGGTAGTAGCGGCTGCCGAGGATCATGCCGCGGTGGTTCCACGAGTTGCAGGTGCCGTTGCTCATGTCGAGCGCGCCGTGGTAGCCGCCGTTGCACGAGTAGTACGTCGTGCTGCCGACGCGGGCGCTCGTCTGGCAGATCGGTCCGCGGGCCGTGGCGGCGTACGCGGAGGCGGAGGTGGCGATCGCGACGAGCGCGATCAGGATCGGGGTGACCAGCTTCATCTTGCTTCTCCTCTGGTTCGCTTCAGTTTCTCGCGCAGGATCAGGTGCCACTCCTGCAGGCCGAGCCCGAGCACGTCGAGCCACGTGTCGAGCTCGCCGTCGAGCTCGGGGGCGACGCCGCGCAGCGAGCGCAGGATCGGGATCGCGCTCGCCTGACCGAGGCGCGCGATCGCCTGCAGGATCGCGCGGCGCACGGCCGGATCGCGCTCGCCGCGGTAGCGCTCGACGAGCGCGGCGCGCGACGACGCCGACGGCGGCGCGCGCCGCGC
>JAIOII010000041.1 GCA_019912685.1 Kofleriaceae bacterium | reverse complement strand
GCCTGTGATCGCGCGAGCTCGTCGTCGCGCCCGCGCAGCATGCCGTCGGCGGCGTACGGCGCCGCCGCGCCCACCAGCTTGCGGTCCGGCGCCGACAGCGCGGCCACCGTCACGCCCTCGCACGCGTCGCGCGGCGGATCTCCGCACGCCGCCGCGACCAGGGTCGCGAAGCCGGCGAACGCGAAGAGCGGCCCGCGCTGCGTCATGCCCTCCCTATTCGAACACGAGCGCGGCGTCGCTGGCGGCGATCCACTCGAAGTTGCGGTTACGGTCACGCACGATGAAGTAGATCCACCCATCGCTGCGGAAGTGCGGATAGAGCGCATACTGGCCAGGCTGCATGGTGGTGATGCGGCGCACGTCGCCGGTGGTCAGCTCCATCAGGAAGATGTTGGCAGCGCCGCCGGTCTGCGCGTCGCGCAGCGCGAGGAAGCCGGGGTCGTCCGCCGACGCATACCCGAGCGCCTGCCAGTCGCTGGCCTCGACGTAGTGGTGGAACACCATCCAGCGCTCGTCGAAGCTGATCGCCGGCTTGCCGCCCCGCAGGCAGTAGCGCGCGATCTCCGGCGTGTTGACCGTGTAGCTCGCGCCGCTCTTGGTCGCGACCAGCTTGCGCAGGATGAACCCGGCCTGCGAGCCGTTCGCGCCGCTCACGCGCGACACGAGGAGCCGCGCCGACGGCGAGATGATCACGTCGCCCTCGCGCGGCAGCGTCACCTCGATCCCGGCCTGCGGCACGAACTGCGTGCCGGTGTGCACCATGGGCGTGAGATCGACGTCGGCGTCCGACGAGAACGTCGCGCTGGTGTCGGTGAGCGTCGGGTTGTTGCTGTTGATCTGGCCGCCGTTGTCGTTGTCGAACTGACCGTCGACGGTCCAGTAGTCGCCGCCGTTCGCCGCCGCGAGGTGCTGGTAGAGGCCGACCGCGCCCGTGCGCCGGCACTGCGGCTCGCTGAACGTGATCATCGCGGGGTTGGGCGAGAGCATGCTCTGCTCGCAGAAGCGGGCGGCCTGCGAGCCGCCGCCCTGGAGCGCGAAGCCCGAGTTGTCGGGGAAGAAGCCCGGGTCGTAGAGCGCCGCCGCCGGGATGTTCACGCCGGTCTGGAGATCGATCACGGACGAGCGGTAGGTCGAGCTCGCGACCGGCGCGCCGCCGTGCGAGACGTAGCGGCCGTCGGCCGAGCTGCGCGTCCAGTAGCTCGACGCGTACGTGTTCTCGCGCAGGATCCGGATCGCGGCCGTCGGCTCGGCGTCCTCCCAGCCCATCGAGTGGTCGGCCGCGCCGGCGCGCGGGAAGTCGGCGAGGCAGCCGCGCGCGTCGCTCGCGCCCTGGCAGCCGAACATGTTGATGCCGCGCTCCTCGTTGATCGCGCGCCAGCCCTCGGTGCGCATCGTGTTCACGTGCGTGGCGACCTCGGCGGAGATCGTCGTCGTGCACTGGGTCGGCGGCGGATCCGCCGGCACCACGGCGTCGAGCTGCGGCAGACCGCGCGCGAACCACTCCGCGACGATGTCGAACTCCGCCTGCGTGAGCTGGCCGGCGTCGCCGCGCGGCATCGCGGCCTCGCCCGTGAAGAGCTCGAGCTCGTCCTCCCACGTCGAGCCGTGCGCGAGCTGGAAGACGTAGCGGAACCAGTCGAGGCGCGCGGCGGTGTTGTAGATGCCGAGCTTGTGCGGCGGCCACCCGGAGGTGACGACGCCGGGCTCGGCGCGCAGGCAGTCGACGATCGCCGCGGCCTCCGCCGGCGTCGTCGGCGCGAGGTTCGTGAGGCATGCGGTCTCGGTCGCGTTGCTCTCGCTGTCCCAGCTGCGCAGGCGGTCGCGCGACAGCGCGTGGCAGCGATCGCAGTTCTTCGCCCCGCCGACGCCGAGCAACGCCGTCGCCTGCTGCGCGAGCTCGAGGTCGGGCGTGCTCACCGGGTTGCGCAGGAGCGGGATCACGGAGGCGTCGACCGCCGCGTCGGTCAGGTCCGCGGCGTCGACATCACCGCCGCCGCCACCGCCGCCGCATCCCGCGAACGTCAGGCCGAGCGCGGCCATCACCAGGGACGAACGAACCATGGCCCGCAGCGTGCCTGCGGCCCGGCGCGCCTGTCATCTGAAAGCACCGCGGTCGCCGCCCACACGGTCTGGCGTCGATGCGACCGGCCGCATCACGCACATGTAGGTGACCGGTTTCGGTTACTGGTTGCGCACGATCTGGCGAAGGGCCTTGGCGACGAGGTCGCCGCTGAACGCGCCGCCTTCCATGAAGCCCTGGTAGTCGATGTTCGTGTGCTCGCCGCAGAAGTGGACGTTGCCCTGCTGCACCGCCTCGTAGCCGGCGAACTGGGTGTACTGGCCGGTCCGGTAGAAGGAGTACGACGCGTTGAAGAGCGGCGCCTTGTGCCAGATCGACTGGGTCGCCTTGCCGTTCCACGCGAGGCCCGGGTAGACGGGGGCGAGCTCGGCCAGGCCGTCGCTGGCGTCGGCGCGAACCTTCGCGTCGGACGCCGTCGCGAACGGAGACGTGGTCCTCATCGAGTCGGTCACCGAGCCGCCGGAGTAGAGGACGAGGATGCCCGAGGCGCCGGGCTGCGCGCGCGAGACCTCCCACGACGCCTGGTAGCCGGTGTCGCTGTAGGACGAGCCGTTCGACACGCCGGGCCACGGCCCGGCGCCGAGCCAGCCGCGGCGCTCGAACTGGAGGTGCAGCTTGCCGTTGTGGCCCTTGCCGAGCTGGGTGATCGCCTGGCGCTTGAGCGCGTCGAACCCGGCCTGGCTGTAGTCGAACGTGTAGGCCGCGAACGGCAGCGCGAGGACGACGTGATCGTGGACCGTCTCGATCGTCTGGTTGCCGCGCTCGAACGTGAGCTGGTAGCGGCCCCCGGTCGTCTGCGCGAGGCGCACGAGCTTGTGGCCGGTGACGACGCGCTCGCCGAGGTGCGCGCCGATCGCCTCGGGCAGGCGCTGGTTGCCGCCGCGGATGTGGAACTTCTCGTCGGAGACGCCGAACATCGCCAGCTCGCCCTTGAACGGCGTCGGCTGGTAGGCGAGCAGGTAGAGGAGGTTGAGCGCCGACTGGTCCATCGTGTCGGCGCCGAACTCGATCGCGTACGCGAGGTCGAGCACCTGGCCGAGCCCCGAGTCGTGGCCGCCCGGCACGCGCGTCGCGATCCACTCGTGGACGCTCATCGCCGAGAGGGCGGCGCCCGACGCGCTGTACGAGTCCCACGTCTGCGGGTACGGCGCGGCCTTGAGGTCGTGCTTGATCGTCGTCCAGATCGCCGCGAAGTCGCGGTCGGCGTCGGCCTTGGCGTAGTAGCCGCCGTGCACGCGGAACGTGTCACCCGAGCCGGACGGCTGCGCGGCCAGCAGATCGTCGACGGGGAGGCCGAAGCGATCGGCGAGCGCGAGCATCGTGTAGTGCCCGCTGTCGATGAGCTCGCCGCCCCACTCGCTCACCTGGCCGTCGGCCCAGTAGCCGGTGCGGTTCGAGAAGATGCGGCCGCCGAGGCGGTCCGACGCCTCGTACACCGTCGACTCGATGCCGCGGTCGAGCAGGCCGAGCGCGCAGGTCAGGCCGGCGATGCCGCCGCCGACGATCGCGATCGAGCCGCCGCCACGTGCTCCTCGGCGCGACGATCGCGGAGCTCGTCGACCGGGACGCCGGTGCGCTTCGAGAGGGCCAGATCGCGGAAGAGGGAGCGGAGTGCGGATGCGAGAGGAGTACGCGCCATGGTTGAACGGCCATCATAAGAAAGCCGCCGATCCAGGCGCCAGCGCAATGTCGCTGCAATGAATGTGAGGTGCTCGACAGTTCGTCAGCGAGTGGCCAGCAAGCTCACCGCGTTCTCCGGAGTGTCGACCACCTCGAGCAGCGCGCGGTACTGCGGCTTGAGCAGCCCCCACGCCACGGCGCTGTCGAGGAAGCGCACGAGGTCGGCGTAGTACCCGTTCAGATCGACGAGCACGCACGGGCGCGCGTGATAGCCGAGGAGCGCGCCGGTGAGTGCCTCGAACAGCTCGTCGAGCGTGCCGAAGCCGCCGGGCAGCGTGATGAACGCGTCGGACGCCGCGAACATGACCTCCTTGCGCTGCGCCATGGAGCCGACGATGTCGAGGCGCGTGAGCCTGGCGTGCGCGATCTCGCGATCCATCATCTCGCCGGGGATGACGCCGTGGACCTGGCCGCCCGCGGCGAGCGCCGCGTCGGCGAGCACGCCCATGAGCCCGACCGACGCGCCGCCGTACACGAGCGTCCAGCCGCGCCGGGCGATCGCGCGGCCGAGCTCCTGGGTGGCGACGGTGAGCGCCGCGTCGGTGCCGCGCGACGAGCCGAGGAAGACGCACACGCTGGAGATGGGCATCGGCTCAAGAGGTATCATCTCCGCTCCGGTCCTCCCATGTCCGATCGAGACGTCGCCTGGCGCTACCGACCGTGGTCCGAGCTCACCACCGGTGAGCTGTACCGGATCATGACGCTGCGCCAGCGCGTGTTCGTCGTCGAGCAGAGCTGCCCCTATCTCGACGCCGACGGGAAGGACGATCGGGCCCATCACCTGTGGTGCGATGACGCCGCTGGCCAGGCATGCGTCGCATACCTGCGCGTGTTCGCGCCCGGCGTGGTGTACGCGGAGGCGAGCCTCGGCCGCATCGTCACCGCGCCCGAGGTCCGGCGCAGCGGGCTCGGCCGGCCGCTCGTGCGCGAGGGGCTCGCGCGCATCGCGGCGGCGCATGGCGCCGTGCCGGTCCGGATCGGCGCGCAGAAGTACCTCGAGCCGTTCTACGCCGGCCTCGGCTTCGTCCGGGCGTCGGACGACTACCTCGAGGACGGCATCCCGCACCTCGAGATGGTGCGCGCGTGACGGGGGCGGTCGCGCGCGTGGTCGTGCTCGCCGGCGTCGCGGCGTGCGGCGTCGAGCAGACCGGGCGCGACCTCTGCGACGAGGGCCTGTGCGCGGCCGGCACGCTCACGTTCGGCGCGCAGGCCGCGTCGTTCACGCGCTCGACGGTCGAGGCGGTGGCGATCACGCCGGACGAGCCGCCGTGGTTCGCCGGCACCTTCGACTCGGACCTCACGATCGACGACGGCTCGATCCCGTGGGACGGCGCCGGGTACCGCGATCCGTTCCTGGCGCGCACCGGCGTCCGCGACCTGGCGCCGCTCGTCATCGACGGGAGCGCCGGGTATCCGCAGCGGGTCGTCGGCGTCGTGCCCGACGCCGAGGACGGCGCGCTCGTCTTCACCATCGGCCAGCAGGAGGACACCCGGCATCGCTACACGGCGGCCTGGTACCAGCGCAGCGGCCGCCTGGTCGTGAGCGACACGGTCGCGCTCCTCGACGCGGCCGGCCCGCTCGGCGGCGCGTCGGTCACGATCGATGCGCGCGGCTGGCCCATCGTCGCCGCGAGCGGGACGAACGTCGATCTCGACGGCGTCATGCACCTCGGCGAGTGGGCGATCGTGATGCGGCTGGGCCAGGGCCTGCGCCCCGAGATCGTGGTCTGGCTCATGGACGTCGAGATCGCCGACGTCGCCGTCGATGATGACCTGCTCGCGATCGCCGGCAGCTACCGGGGCGCGCCGGTGGTGCCGGAGGGCTCGGCGCCGTGGCCGGCGTGCGCGGACCCGGAGCCGTGCGGCTTCGTCGCGGCGATCGAGCTGTCGAACGGCGTCGTGCGCTGGGTGCAGCCGATCCGCGCTCCCGGCG
>JAIOII010000372.1 GCA_019912685.1 Kofleriaceae bacterium | reverse complement strand
CGGCGGGCCGCCGCCAGGCAGCGCCGCGCTTCCTGCTCATCCGTGATCTTCCGTTGCTCTCTCATCGATTCCTCCTCGGAACCGACGAGGCTCTCGGCCGCCCGCCGCGGTGTCATCCCGGCGTCGCTGATGGCTCACGTTGTTATCGGGATTGGCCCGCGACGATGAAGGAACGCCGGGCGTCGATGAGCCGCCGCTGACGGAAAGACACACCGGGGCGAGATAGCCACTTGAACGACCCGGTCGGCGACGTTACGCGGAGAAACCAGTAACTACGAAGTGAGCTCCTTATCTCGCGCGTCAGCGACGTCTTGGCTCGCGGAGAAAGCCGTCACGCTTCGGTGTCATTCGTTCTCCCTCCTTTGAAGCGCGAATCGCACATGATAATCGAGCAAAGCACTGCGGGGCGCCCGTGTCGGGACAAGCGGGGATAGCACGTCGTTGAACAAGTCGCCCCGTTCCTCGATCCGAGTCTGTCGGCAGTCGTTGTCGAGCACATAATTGCACGCATAGCTTTGGCTACACATTTCCGTACACACGCGACCGGCATACCATGCGCAAGCGCTGGCGTCGTTCCCGGGTGTTCGGTGCCAACAACTGGCGATCAAGCAAGCCCGGAGGCAGCCCGCACACGTGTCCAGACATTCGTTACACCCGTAACATTGACCCGGATTCCCCTGGCCATTATCTTGAAAGATGACCGTGCCAGCAGGCGGTATTGCGACACCAAGGCAGCGGCCTCGAGCAAGGTACGAGTCAACGCTCGCGAACCTGCGTGCCTGAACGTATGCGCCCACAAACGGATCGTACATTCGACTACGCTCCAAGTGCAGCGGCGGTCGCAAGTTCTTAGGTCCTGTACCGCCACCGCCGGAGTTGGTGATGGCAGTCGTTTCAGCCTCGTAGTATTGTTCCCCCCCTTCCGCGCGAAGCGGTTGGTAGATCGAAGAACCAACGGTGACCCGGTCCCATCCGAACGCGTCTGGATCGATCGCCCATACCTGAGCAGCCGCTCCGCTCGTGGGCCAAGACCATGCCTCAATCGGTCGTCCATAAGCATCACTGTGCAAGTAGCGCCGGGAAGCTGTGAAAGACGGCCAGTCAGTCTGCCGGTAAGCGATGGCTCGGCGACCGACCCAATGAAACTGGTAAATGGAATAGGTAGAAGGAGAAGCAATGTTTGGCGTATGTTTGGCTTCAACGAGCCGGTCTTCATTGTCGTAGTAGAAGAACCACTGCGCCTGGTTGCTGCCTCTCACGTAGCTCTTGAAAACGCGACGATTCTTGTGGTCGTACCCGTTGGTGATCGACCAATTGAACCAACGCAGGACATTGCCGCTGATGCTTCGGACGTTCGAACGGCCATCGTACGTGTATGTACGGCCATCGTAGGACGCTCCGGAATCGTCCGAAGCGCGGTTGCCGCGATGGTCCCATCCGAACGTCGTTGTCCCCGCGCCGGAGCTCGAGACGTAGTCGATCCGGTCCTTCCCACTGACGAGCGTGTTGGTATACGTGTACGTGCCGTACGCGGGATTCTGGCGCAGTATCTGCGCGCGGTCGTTGCTCGCCGTATACGGAGGCGAGCCGTTCAGATTCGACCTTAGCGTGGAACCAGAGGTCGGGCATGCGCCACTGGCGGTCGCATCGCAGACGATTCGATCCTGCCAGTCATACGTAAGGTACGTGTCGAGGGGTGTTCCGGCCGATGAGGAGTAGTCCATCATCGTCGTTCGTCCACGCGCATCTTCTGCATAGGCAATCTTGAATGCATCCACCCCCTGAGAATTCTCGTAGAGGACTTCCGTGGGTCTATACGCAACGTTCCAGGAAAGCAGTGCCTTGATGTTGTAGAGATGGCAGAGCCCTAAAATCCAAAGGCACGTCTTGTTCTCCTGCATGTACTCGCTCATCGGTCCGAACGGCAACCATTTGATGCCGGTCGCGACACTCTCGGCGCTCCGAGTCAGCGTTCCAATCTTGTTCGCGTCGGAGTTGCCACTCACATTGTACGTCCAACCGATCGTAATCCCACTCGCCGTAGTTTGCGAGGTCTGCCTTCCGTTCTTGTTCCAGTAGTAGTACTGTTCCACGTTGCGGCCGGAGTCATCACGGATATTCTCCAGAATCAGTCGGCCCGCGTCGTCGTACGCATAGAAGGTCTCTTGATCCAGGGTCTTGTCCGCATAGGCGGCGTTGCAGAGCAACATCGACTTGACGTACGCGAGTCGGCCGGCAAGGCGAGTGCACATAAACGGACAAGTTACCGGCGTAGTGTCGTAGACATACGTGATCTCGGCTGTCTGGCCCGCGCCACAGTTCTCGGTGCCATAATCTTCGGTCAGGATTCGGCCAAGGTTGTCGTACGTGAACGTGTGCTGAACTTCGCCGGCGGTCCCGTCAGCCTCGACGACAGTCACGCGCCGGTTGGCTGCGTCGTACACGTTGAGAGTCGTGCCGCTGTCCGGGCTAATGATCTTCACTTCGCGTCCAAGATCGTCCCAAACGCGCTGCATCGATTTCGAGTTGTCGTCAGTCACGTGCGTTGGGTTTCCAAACTGTGCTGCGTAGACGGAGTCCCACGAGTCGTACGTCGAACTCGTCTTGTATCGACGAACAGCATCGACGCGATTGAGGGAATCCCAGACCCATTCGGTCTTTCCGACTCCATCCTCGAGGTCGACTTGCGTGAGGCGTCCGTCGGCTGCGTAGTTGTATGTTTTCGCGTAGCTTGTGTTCACCGGATTCACGGAGTTTTCGGTGCGCCGGCTATCGTAGTATGTGTAGTCCTGCACGAGCTTGGCGTTGCCGGCCGAATCCTTGTAGGTAACCTTCATGAGCAGGCTGTCGCTCTCTACGCCGCCGGCGGCGGCATAGCTGTACTCGATCGTGTCGCCTAAGGAATCCTTGTTGCAGTCGTCGCGTTCCTTGAGCTTCCAGATGCGGCCCTTGGTGTCGTACTCGCGATGCACGCAGTCGCCGACCGGGTTCTGTGTCTTCGTCAGCCTCAGCCAAGGGTCGTATGTAAAGTACGTGCGCAGGTCTGCCGAGTTGATTGAGACACAAGACGTCTGGGACGCCATCGCGACGCGCTCTTCCGTCAGCACGCCTCTCCCGGCGTCATACGTGCGGCAGGTGAACGTACTATCGGGATCCTGCTGGCTCGTAGCATTGCCCCAGTAGTCGTGACCATCGAAGGTAGTGACGAGATAGTTGCTAGCGTCCTTCTTACGCTTTACCTCCTTGAGGTACCCATCCTTGAGCACGTCCGACGACGTCCAGTACGTGTAGTCGGTGACGTCGTTCGAACCGGAAAGAGGACCGTCAACCTGAGTGATCCGCCCCTTGGAATCGTAGGTGTAGGACGTCGTATACGAGTACGAAACGGTCGCGCCGGCCGCATCGAGCGTAAACCCGATTTCCTGCGTCGATCCGAGCAGCCCATCGCTGTTCCATGTGTAGAGAGTGCGGGCGCAGTCGGTCGTCGTGCTCGCATCGCACGCGGGTGCCCCGCCGACCTTGAGTTCGCTTACGCGCCGGATCTCCGTTACCTTGCCTGGGAACGAGGAGTTCCCATAGAAGAGCCATGTCTTCTGACCGCCAGCATTCGTGGGGTCCGAGTCTGTGTCGCCACGCGCCGTGAGCGTCACGAGCCCGTCGCTGTTACGCTGATAGCTGGTCCAGTGGCCGTCGGCGTCCTTCACGCCGGCGAGTTCTGGTGTTGAAAGCCAATCATACTCAGCGTTCGCTGTGCAGGCTCCCGAGCATCCGTCGGGGTACGTCACGGTATCGATGAGGTCCTCGTCGGGGCTTGTCAGCTGCATGCATCGCGCCGCGCGATAGCAGACGCCGGTGTTCGAAGCCGAGGGGTCCGTCTCCGCGCCGCAGAAGGCGCCGGACGAACACTCGGAATCGTCGTCGCAAGCCGTCGTTCCAACCTTGTTGAAGAACAGCACTGTGCCACCTGAGCAGAACGATCGCGATGAGGCGTACTCGAACCCCACCTCTCCGCCCTCGCTGATCGCCCGCACAACCTTTCCAGGCGTGGAGGCAAGGTAGCTGTACGAGACGACATCCTTGCTATCACTCATGATCTTGTTGAGGTAGCCGCTCGAGTACGTCATGGTCTGCGCGGTCGTACCGCCGATCGTGACGCTCGTGGGGTTCCCGCTCGTGTAGCTGTACGACGCCGTGACGCGCGTGGTCGGCGTTCCACCGTCAATCGTCTGGTAGTTGATCGAGGTCACCACCGAGCCCGTGTAACTGAACAGGAAGCGCTTTTTGCCCGAGGCGTCAGTCACAGTCGAGACCTGCCCCGAGCCGTCGTACGCAATCGTCACCTTGTTCGGCGTCGCAAGGGTGTCCCAAATCTCGATCAACTTCCCTGTCGGGGACGACCAGTTGTAGACGTAGGTGCTGCCGTCGAGAAAACGGAGCTCCCAGTTCTGCGCGCCGGACGTGCTCTGCCGCAGGTGCTGGACGCGGAATCCCTCCTGCGCCGTGTAGTAGTCGTACCCGCCGCTGTTGCTGCTGTACTGGAACAGCACGTCACGACCGCCCGGCGTATGAAGGATGACCTGATCGGGGTTGGGCGTGGTGTTCTTGTCGAGCCAGGACATGTAGTTGTGCGCCCAATGAGGGCCGAGCGCCTTGCGATACGCAGGAGCCCCGCCGCCGGGTTCGTAAAGGCTCGCATAGAAGCGCTGGAAGCTGAGCGGCGGCCCGTAAGGGACCTGGATGCTCAGGTCGGCGGGCAGCCGATAGGTTGCATTGCCGCTCTTCGGTGCGATCACGCCCGTCAGCGCGCAGTCGAGCGGGGACTCGCACACTCCTGTGACCGCGGCAGGGTTGCAGCCTTCATCGGCCATTAGGTCCGCATCGTTGTCCAACCCATCGCCACATACTTCGGACGCAGACGCCGGCACCGTCGTCGCAACGAGGAGCGCCAGTGCCGCGCATGGAAACAGAAATCCACGCATGGTCAGACCTCCTCTCGCATCGTTGAGACGAACGGCGTGACGACGTCCTCGGTCTCGACAGTACTGGGTGCGGTCTCGATGACGTGGAAGACGCGTGAGGTTCCGCGCAACACGACGTGGCGTCGACGGAATCGTTCGCTCGACGTCGGAGGCACGAACGTCAGCCGGTACTCGGTCGAGGGGAGAGCGCCGGTCAACTCACGCGTGCCCTCGAGCTCGACGCCTGGGAGTCCTTGGAGGACGATCTCCGTGTCCGCAAGGATATTCGCGGAATCGCGCGACGCCGAAAGCGGCACCGACCGGACGACGAGCGTATGCCGTCGATTCTCGGTCGACGTGAGTATGACCGCGCCGCGGTCCCGCGTGAGCTGCCAATCGTCGGGCAGGATGCACGAGAATCCTTCGGGCTCGGCCTTGAAACGCGGAGCGCTGTCGAGCTCCGCGTCCGCGCAGCCGCCAACGGTCACGAAAAGCAGGGCTAGCGCGAGCCGCGTCATGGCACCACCCCGATCGTTTCGACGCCCTCGAGCCCACTCGACGTCTGCGCCTCCTGAAGCGCACGCAACTCGGCAGTGCGAGCGACCGCCGCCGAGAAGGCGTCGTGAACGGCCACGTTGTTTCGCTCTGCCCACTCGCCCATGCGTGTCACGTCGCCTCGTTCCGCCGGCGTCATGTCCTCCCACTGCTGCGCTCCCTCGTCGGCGGGATGGAGCGTGAACGGGTCATGCTCCGAATCGTGGCGCGATCCCGGTTGACGCTGCGCGCCCGTCCCGACCGAGAACATGACGCTGACCAGCGCCAGTGGCAGCACTCCTCGAACACGTCGCCAGTTCGTGCGCATGAACTCCCCCTGCGATATGGTTGCGAATGCGAGCAAGCGCCGCCCCGTGTGGGTGTCGGCCGCCCAATTCCGAGCCCTCTCCGAATAGCCCGTAGCACTTCTAGGGCGACGCGGGAATCACCCGAATCCGGTGAGGTGCGGGTAGCACGCCGCGTTGACGGCGAGAGTATGTCGCATCAGATGGACACGCCCTGGTGGAGTAGCAGCGCTAGCGGCTACGCGGCCGTGCGCTCGCCATCACCGTCCGTACTGTCGCCGCAGCCATCGCTCGACTCGTTTGCCGGCTCACTCGTTCGCTCGTCGGCAAAGATCTCGACGACGCGACCGCCTCGCCGCGCGACCGAGGCGACGGCGGGACCGCCGTCCTTGATCATCACGTCCATAGCATTCCGGCGCAGTTCCTCCGGGAGCTGCGCCTTCAAGCGATGGAAACGCCTCACCATGGCATTGAAGGCCTGTTCGGTGAGCCCGAGCCGTGCGACGATTTCGCCCTCTCGGTTGTGCCCGGCTTCGTAGGCGTCGAGGAACGCGCGCAACCCGATGTCGTCTGGACGAGTGTGCGAGCGGAGGAAGTGGAACACCTCGGCCCTCACCTCGCGCTGGGCGAACAGACCATCGGGACGCGCCCGAACGTCTTCGCGCCGGAGTGACACCTCAATGTCGAGCGAAGGTGCCTCGTCCTGCGACTCATCGACGCTGATCGTGTCGAGCGCCAAGTGTCGGCGTCGGCGCAGCTTGTCGTACTCGTTCCACAGGTACGAGTTGATCGTCTGCTCGCAATGACGCCGGAACGTACGCACCGAGGGATCCCAGCGACGCACGCCCTCCATGGTCGCGACGATCGCTGCATTGACGAGATCTGTCGCCTTGTCGGGCTCGCACCGCCCCTCAATCGAGAGTTGCCGGCCACACTGTCGATCGGCCCAGGCCGTTAGGGCAGCGAGGAAACCAGGCGTGGATACCTCCCGATTGATGCGTTCAATAAGCTCCCGTGGCTGTGGCGTGGGGCTGCGGCGAGGCATCGAGCGACCCTTCTTCCCGGCTGGTACCGGGAAGAAGCCATCTACTTCGTCCCTCTGACATCGGCCTCGAACCGACGGGAGTGGTTCCTCGACGGCATGTGGTGACAGAGAGGAAGTACGCGAATCATCAGGGCGAGAAAATCGCCAGAGGAAATCGCGGACCATTTCTCCGGAGCCCCGTAGCGCGGATCCTGGTGTGCCCCCTCGTTCACACTCGAGGTGACGCTTCGCAGCGCGAAGGGATGGAGCGCGGAACGTCGCCAGACACCTGGCGCACACAAAGTCTAGCCGCGGTCGCGCACGGCTTGCTATCCTTGGGCCCATGCAGCCGCCGGCCAGTGTCGCTCTGCTGTCGCATCGCCGCGTGATCCTGATGACCGTCACGACCGCGGCGCTCGCCGTAGCC
>JAIOII010000371.1 GCA_019912685.1 Kofleriaceae bacterium | reverse complement strand
TCAGTTGCCGAAGCCGCCGACGAAGGCGGCGCCCGACGAGACGGCGACCGCCGACTGCGAGAAGACCTGGAAGGCCTTGCGGATCTCCGTCGGGGAGTTCTTCGGCGTGAGGATCCAGCGATCGGGGATGCCCATGTCGCGGAACACCTTCACGAAGTCGGTCGTGCCGTCGTGGATGCCCATCGCCGCGATCACGTGGTTCTCCTGCGCGAGCATGTCCTGGACGAGCGCGCGCACCTCCTTGGGCCCGCAGCGCGTCGAGCCGTAGTCGCCGCCGTCGGTGATGAGGAGCGTCACCGTGCGCACCGGGACGCCGGCCTGCGCGAGCTCGGCCGACTTCGCGATCACGGTGCCGAGCAGGACCACGGTCTGGTCGTAGAGCGGCGTGCCGTGGCGCGGGTCGTAGTTGTCGTCGTCCATCGCGAGCGCCGCGTCGAGCGGGACGTACGGGTAGAGGACCTGGCCGTTCAGGTACCGGCAGTGCGCGAAGACCTCGCCGGCCTGGCGCGACCGGCGCAGCGCCTCGAGCACGAGGTTGTGGCCGTCGCGCACGGCCGCCGTGTTCTTCGCCCACGCGATCGAGTTCGAGTCGTCGGGCATCATCGTCACGAGCACGACCTCGCTCGCGGCGACGTCGTCGACCGCGACGCCGAGGCCGGCCTGGATCTGCGCGCCCAGGTCGACCACGTCGAGGGCCTGCATCGCCGCGGCCGAAAGCGTGCCGGTCTTGTGCGCGTCGTCGAGGAGCTTCCGGGCGGTGCCCTTCGGGCGCCCGGACGTATCGTCGTCATCGTCTCGCTTGCTCATGGAGGTCTCCTTGGCCGGTCAGAGCCCGGGCCAGCTCGTGATGGGGTCGGTGGAACGGACGAGGTGCATGCCCGCGGCGGCGAAGCGCGCGAGCGCCTGGTCGGCGGCCGGCGTGAAGTCGGCGGCGAGCCCGCCCTTGCCGTCGGGCACGGTCACCGCGCTCATGCAATCGGTGACCACGTACACCTTCTTCGCGAGCGCCGCGTCGAACGCGACGATCTCGTCGAGCAGGTCGTCGATCGTGCTCTTCACGCAGTGGCTCGCCGCCTGCCCGGCGATCACGACCGCGTCGGCGCCGAGCAGCGTCTTCACGAACTGCGTGTTGCGCTGCGCGAGGGGCGCGCCGTCCCAGCGCGCGAGCACCTCCGGGCGCAGGACCGAGTAGTTCTCGGTGAGCGGGTTGCCGCCCTTCACCTCGACCCACGACTGCGCGCCGCGCGCGAACGCGTGGAAGAGGCGCGCCGCGTGGACGACGCCGGCGAGCGCGTGGCCGTCGGAGCCGAGCAGGCAGTGCGGCGGCCACAGGTAGAGCTGGTACTTGCCCGCCTTCTCGAGCTCGTCGCAGTAGAAGCGCACCTGCTTGCAGAGCCAGGCGTAGTTGCCGCCGCACAGCCACTTCGCGACCGCCGGGTTAGGCCGCACCTCGCCGCGCGCGATCTCGTCGGACGTGATCACGCGGTGCGCGGTGAGCGGCTGATCGGCCTGGTCGACCCAGAACGCGGGGAAGAAGATCTGGTACGCGAAGTGGGTGTCCATCGTCGTCGTGAGGTCGGTGATGACGCCGAGGTTCCGGTAGACGAGCTCGGCGAGGCGCCGCGAGTCGTCGATCGCGCCGGTGCCGCTGCGCCCGGCGACGTAGAGCGAGCCCTCCGGGAAGCAGAAGTCCTTCTGCACGTCGATGAGCAGCAGGTGGACGCGACGCTCGTCGGCGGCGGCCGGCCGGATCGCGTGCGCCTTGCGCCACGCGGCGGCGGCCTGCGCCAGCGCGCCCTCGTCGGGACGGTAGGCCCACGACGCCGCCTGCGCGCGATCGTAGTGAGCGGGGAGCGGAAGCTGCGTGGTCTTCATGTCGAACCTCGTGTGGTGAAGGTGAGGCGAGCGGCCCGCACGGGCGCGCCGCCCAGGGAAAGAGGGGCACCGTTCTTGCGGACGGCGATGCCGCCCTGGACCGCCGCGAGATCGTCGACGGCAGCGACGAACGCGCGCGTATCGGGGAAGCGGCGGGTGACGTCGAGCGCGCCGGCGGCCG
>JAIOII010000370.1 GCA_019912685.1 Kofleriaceae bacterium | reverse complement strand
GCACAGGCGCGTGACGAGCGCGATCGCCTCCTCCTCCGCGGTCGGCGGGCGGCTCGCGAGGTACGTCGCGTAGCGCCGCGGGTCGGCGCCGGCGAGCGCCGCGGCGGCGGCGTCGATCGGGCCGGCGACCTCGGCGTGCACGAGCAGCGTCGACCGCAGGCCGGCGAGGATCGCCATCGCCGGCGCGAGCTCGCGCTCGTCGACCCAGCCGAACTCCTCGACGCCCGAGTCGACGAGGAAGCACTTGAAGCCGCGCACGCCGTCCTCGACCATGCCGGCGAGCTCGCCGGCGTTGCCCGGGACGACCCCGCCCCAGAAGCCGACGTCGACCGCGCACTGGCCCTTCGCCGCGGCGCGCTTGGCCGCCAGCGCCTCGCGCGTCGTCGTCGGCGGGATCGAGTTGAGCGGCATGTCGACGAGCGTCGTCGTCCCGCCGGCGGCCGCCGCGCGGGTCGCCGTGGCGAAGCCCTCCCACTCGGTCCGCCCCGGCTCGTTGAGGTGGACGTGGGTGTCGACGACGCCGGGCAGGACCGCCAGCTCGCCGACGTCGTCGAGGCGCGCCCCCGCCGGCACGTCGTGCCACGCGGCGACCGTGCGGATCATCCCGCCGCTCACGTGGATCGCGGCCGGCACGACGCCGGTACGCGTCACGACGCGCCGCGAACGCACCACCACGTCGACGCCGTTGCCCTGTCGCACGCTCATCTCATCCTCGCTCCCGAGTCGACCCACTTGCCGATCGCCGCGCGCTCCTCCTCCGTCATCCCGGTGCGGTTGAGGAACGGCATGGTCTTGTTGACGACGGCGCGGTCCTTGATGCGCGCCGCCATGGCGACGATGCGCTCCGGCGTGTCGAACACGATGTTGCCCGGCGCCACCGGGAACTGCGGGTCGCTCGGCTGCGCGCTGTGGCACGACGCGCACCGCTGCTGGATGATCTCGCTCGCCCGCGCGAAGTCGACGTCACCCTCGATGGTCACCGCCGGGGCCTCGCGGAGACGCGTCACCACCATCATGCCGGCCACGCCGATCGCCGCCATCGCCAGCGCCGGGAACAGCCATGCCTTGCCGGCGTAGCGCACGTTCATGAAGTGGCGCACGCCGGCGCCGCCCACCATCACCGCGAACAGCACCAGCCAGTTGAGGTGGTGGCCGTACGTCGACGGGAAGTGGTTCGAGATCATGATGAAGAGCAGCGGGAACGTCAGGTAGTTGTTGTGGATCGAGCGCTGCTTGGCGCGGATCGACAAGGTCGCGTCCTGCTCCTGGCCCGACTTCGTGGCGCGGATGAGCTCCTTCTGCGACGGCAGGATCCGCATCCAGACGTTGCCGGTCATGATCGTGCCGATCATCACGCCGGCCTGGATGTACGCCGCGCGTCCGCTGAACAGCAGCGTGAAGCCGTACGCCGCGCCGAAGAGCAGCGCGAACGAGAGCACCGTCGCGACGCCGGGGAGCTTCCGGCCGAGCGTCGTCCAGATCCCGTCGTACACCAGCCACGCCGCGACCAGCGTGCCGGCCGACAGCCCGATCGCCTCGCCCTGCGACATCGCGCGCACCGACGGATCGATGAGGAACGCCGCGCCGTTCATGTAGTAGACGACGACGAGCAGGCAGATGCCGGTGAGCCAGGTGAGGAAGTTCTGCCACTTGAACCAGTGCAGCTGGTCGGGCAGCTGCCCCGGCTCGAGCAGCTTCTTCTCGACCTCGTAGAACGCGCCCGAGTGGACCATGTAGATCTTGCCCTGCGACAGGCGGTGGGCCTCGTCGCGGGGCGGCGCGATCAGGTTGCGATCGAGCCAGTTGAACAGCATCGAGTTCCCGATCCACATGATCCCGGCGATCAGGTGGGCCCAGCGGAAGACGACGTCGAGGAGCTCGTTGAGCTGCATCGTGCGGAGCTCTGCGGATCAGGCGCCGCCGCCGCAGGGGTCGTCGGGCGGCGGCGGGGCGGGAGGCGGCTTGGGTGCGCCGGTGCCGCCCTCCATGTCGTCGCCGTACTCGTCCGTTTCGCGGCGCGGCACCTCGCGATCCATCTGATCGTCGACCGCGTCGCGCTGCGCTTCGGTCAGCATGTTGCCGCAGCGCTCGAGATCCGAGTCCGCGTTGGCCGCGGCCGTCATGCACGACACCGCCTCCGCGGGCCAGGCGTCGGCCTCGCAGCGCGTGGTGAGCACGCGCACGAGGTCCGGGTGCTGCGCCTCGGTGTACAGGTCCTCGGTCGCCGCGAGCACGATGGTGACCATGTTCTCGGCGGCGGCGGCGCACGCGTTCATC
>JAIOII010000369.1 GCA_019912685.1 Kofleriaceae bacterium | reverse complement strand
GCCGAGCGCGGGCCGCGGCGGCTCGGGCAAGACGTTCGACTGGGCGCTCGCCGAGGCCGCGGTGGCCGCCGGCCATCGCATCGTCCTGGCGGGCGGGCTCACGCCCGACAACGTGGCCGAGGCGGTGGCGCGCGTGCGGCCGTACGCCGTCGACGTCGCCTCGGGCGTGGAGCGCGCCCCCGGCGTGAAGGATCCGGCGAGGGTGAAGGCGTTCCTGGCGGCGGCGCGCACGCGGTAGAATGGCGCCGTGCGTCTCGGCGCGCTCGCGCTCGTGCTCTCTGCCGCGTGCGGCGACAACGTCCCGGTGCCGCCGGTGGACGCGGCGCCGTTCGCGTACGACCCGTGGACGCTCGTCGTCCTGCCCGACACGCAGGGCTACACGTACATGCACCCGGACGTCTGGTACGCGCAGACGCGGTGGATCGCCGAGCACGCCGCCGAGCTCGACGTGCAGCTCGTCGCCCACGTCGGTGACGTCACCGAGTGGAACACGCCCGGCGAGTGGGACGTCGCCGCGCGCGGCCTCGCCGACCTCGACGGCGTGGCGCCGCTGATGCTGGTCCCGGGCAACCACGACTACGACACCTCCGGCGAGCGCGTCTCGCGCCTCTCGCAGTACTGGACGCCCGAGGCGCTGCGCGCGACGGCGAGCTTCGGCGGGCTGTTCGAGCCCGACCGCACCGACAACAGCTACCTCGTCACCCAGCTCCGCGGCCAGCCGTGGCTCGTGCTCGGGCTCGAGTGGGGGCCGCGCGACGCCGTCCTCGACTGGGCCGGCGACGTCCTCGACGCGCACCCCGATCACCACGTCGTCGTCGTCACCCACGCGTACACGTACCTCGACAACCGGCGCTACGACTGGGCCGCCGAGGGCGCGCGGCAGCTCTACAACCCGCACGCCTACGTCGGCCTCCGCTGGCCCGAGGTCAACGACGGCGAGGAGATCTGGCAGAAGCTCATCGCGCCGCGGGCGAACGTCGACCTCGTGGTCTCCGGGCACGTGCCCGACGCCGGCGTCGGCCGGCTCTCGTCGGAGGCGGCCGGCGGTCAGCTCGTCCACCAGCTCCTCGCGAACTTCCAGTCGGGGCCGATGGGCGGCAACGGCTACCTGCGGCTCCTGACGTTCCACTGGGATCGCATCGAGGTGCGCACGTACTCGCCGTACCTCGACGCGTACGAGACCTCGCCGGCGCACGAGTTCGTGCTGCCGTGGACGCCGTGACCGCCGCCGTCGTCGTCTTCGTGCTCACGTACCTGGTGATCGCCAGCCGCCAGCTGACGATCCTGAAGCTCGATCGTCCGGCGGGCGCGCTCGTCGGCGCGGTCGCGATGGTCGCCATCGGCGGGCTCGGGCTCGACGCCGCGCTCGCGGCCGTCGATCTCCACGTGCTCACGCTGCTCCTCGGCGTCCTGCTCGTCGCCGCCTACCTCCAGGAGGCGCGGCTCTTCCGCTACATCGCGTACCTCGTGCTCACCCGCACCGGCTCGGCGCGCTCGCTGCTCTGGGGGCTCACGTTCGTCTCGGGCGCGCTGTCGGCCCTCCTCGTCAACGACACGGTGTGCCTCGTCCTCACGCCGCTCGTCGTCATGGTCGCCGTCGAGGCCAGGCTCCCGGTCCTGCCGTACCTGCTCGCGCTCGCCGGCGCGACCAACCTGGGAGGCGTCGTCAGCTTCAGCGGCAACCCGCAGAACATGCTCATCGGCCGCGCCGCCGACGGGCACCCGAGCTTCGCGCAGTACCTCGCGGTGACGCTGCCGGTCGGCGTCGCGGCCGATGAGCATGTTCTGCGGGTTGCCGCTGAAGCTGACGACGCCTCCCAGGTTGGTCGCGCCGGCGAGCGC
>JAIOII010000005.1 GCA_019912685.1 Kofleriaceae bacterium | reverse complement strand
GCCATCCCCGCACCGACCTCATCCCGCGCGCCGTGCTCTTCGGCAACCCCGAGCGCGGCGCCCCGCAGCTCTCGCCCGACGGCAAGCGCATCGCGTTCTCCGCGCCCGTCGGCGGCGTGATGAACGTGTTCGTCGCGCCCGCCGGCGACCTCACCAAGGCGGTGCAGGTGACGTTCGACAAGGTGCGACCGATCCGCATCTACGACTGGTCGATGGACGGCAAGTACGTGCTCTACCAGCAGGACGTCGGCGGCGACGAGAACTTCCACCTCTTCCGCGTCGGCCCCGACGGCAAGGACGCCGTCGATCTCACCGATCGCAAGGGCGTGAAGGTGCAGATGATCGGCGCCTCGGTCACCAAGCCCGACCACATCCTCGTCGGCATGAACGATCGCGACCCGCAGCTGCACGACGTCTACGACGTCCAGGTGTCGAGCGGCGAGGCCAAGCTCGTGCTCGAGAACCCGGGCTACGTCGGCTTCGTCGCCGACGACGGGCTCAAGCTGCGCATGGCGTCGCAGTTCCAGCCCGACGGCACGGTCAAGCGCTTCAAGTCGGGCGACCGGAGCGCCGCGTGGATCGCGCTCGACGAGATCTCCGCCGACGATCAGCTCACGACCAACATCATCGGCTACGAGACGAGCGGCAAGCGCTACTACGAGATCGACGCGCGCGGCCGCGACACGACGGCGCTCTTCGCCGTCGACGCGCGCAGCGGCAAGCGCACGCTCCTCGCCGAGCATCCCCGGGCCGACGTCGGCGGCGGGTTCATCTTCCATCCGAAGACCGGCGTCATCCGCGCGGTCGCGTTCAACCGCGCGCGCCCCGAGTGGAAGGTGCTCGACAAGAGCATCGCGCCCGACCTCGCCGCGCTCGCCAAGCTCGACGAGGGCGACTTCTTCGTCTCGTCGATGTCGCTCGACGACAAGACGTGGATCGTCGGCTACAACGGCGACCGCATCCCGACCCGCTTCTGGCGCTGGGACCGGAAGGCCAGGAAGGGCACGCTCCTCTACTCGACGCGCCCGTCGCTCGAGGGCCTGCCGCTCGCGCGCATGCACGCGCACGAGATCCCGGCGCGCGACGGCCTCCCGCTCGTCAGCTACCTGAGCCTGCCGCCCGAGCTCGATCCCGACGGTGACGGTACCCCGGAGAAGGCGGTGCCGATGGTGCTCCTCGTCCACGGCGGCCCGTGGGCGCGCGACGGCTGGGGCTATCACCCGATCGTCCAGCTCCTCGCGAACCGCGGCTACGCGGTGCTGCGGGTCAACTACCGGGGCTCGACGGGGTTCGGCAAGAACTTCCTCAACGCCGCGAACCGCGAGTGGGGCAAGAAGATGCACGACGACCTGCTCGACGCGGTCGGCTGGGCCGTCGACAAGGGCATCACCAGCGCCGACCAGGTCTGCATCATGGGCGGCAGCTACGGCGGCTACGCGACGCTCGCCGGGCTCACGCTCACGCCCCAGACGTTCCGCTGCGGCGTCGACATCGTCGGTCCGTCGAACCTCATCACCCTGGCCGAGTCGGCGCCGCCGTACTGGAAGCCGATCATCAGCGTCTTCAAGACGCGCATGGGCGACTGGACGACGCCCGAGGGCCGCGAGGCGATGCTCGCGGTGTCGCCGCTCACCCACGCCGCCAAGATCGAGCGGCCGCTGCTCATCGCGCAGGGCGCGAACGATCCGCGCGTGAAGCAGGCGGAGTCGGATCAGATCGTGAAGGCGATGAAGGCGAAGGGCCTGCCCGTCACGTACGTGCTCTTCCCCGACGAGGGTCACGGCTTCGCGCGGCCGGAGAACAACATCGCGTTCATGGCGCTCGCGGAGGCGTTCCTGTCGGCGCACCTCGGCGGCACCTACCAGCCGGCCAGCGCCGACGACTACGAGGGCTCGTCCTTGCGGATCCTCGAGGGCGCCGAGGGCATCCCCGGGCTTCCGAGCGGCGTCGGGCGCTGACGCGGCGCGGATCCGCGCCCCGGTCCGGCGAGGGCGCGCGCGGTACGCGCGTTGCACCCTCCCCGGAGCGATGTCCCCACTGTCCGCCGCGCCGCACTCGCAGCCGAACGCGCGAAGTCGCGCCCGAACGCGCCCGCGGATCGCGGACCACGCGCTGATCGGTGACATGCACTCCGCCGCGCTCGTGACGCGCGACGGCTCGATCGACTGGCTGTGCTGGCCGCGCTTCGACTCCGACGCCTGCTTCGCGGCGCTCCTCGGCGACGAGCGGCACGGCTACTGGCGCATCGCCCCGGTCGCGCCGGCGCTCGAGATCCGCCGGCGCTACGTGCCCGACACGCTCGTGCTCGAGACCGAGATGGTCACCGAGCGCGGCGTGCTCCGCATCGTCGACTGCATGCCGCCGCGCGGCCACGCGCCCGATCTCGTCCGCGTGGTGACGTGCCTGGCGGGCGCCGTCGACGTGCGCATGGAGCTCGCGCCGCGCTTCGGCTACGGCGACCGCAAGCCGTGGATCCAGCGGCTCGCCGACGGGATCCAGCTCACGTCGGCGCCCGACAACCTCACGCTGTGGACACCGGCGCCGGTGCGCGGGGACGACGGGACCCTCGTCGCCGAGCTCGCGCTGCGCGCCGGCGAGACCGTCGACTTCGTGCTCGCGTGGCACGCGGCGCACGCCGATCCGCCGCTGCGCGTCGAGGCGGCGTCCGTGATCGAGCAGACGATCACCCGCTGGCAGGCGTGGAGCGCGCGCTGCCGGTACGACGGGCCGTGGAGCGCGCTCGTCCGCCGCTCGATGATCACGCTCAAGGCGCTGACGTTCACGCCGACCGGCGGCGTGGTCGCGGCGCCGACGACGTCCTTGCCCGAGCAGCTCGGCGGCGTCCGCAACTGGGACTACCGCTACTGCTGGCTGCGCGACGCGACCTTGACGCTCTACGCCCTCCTCGCCGGCGGCTACCGCGACGAGGCGCGCGCGTTCAGCACGTGGTTCGCGCGCGTGGCGCGGGCCGAGCCGTCGCGGCTCCAGGTCCTCTACGGCGTCGCCGGTGAGCGGCGCCTCACCGAGCTCGAGCTGCCGTGGCTGCCCGGCCATCGCGGCTCGCGGCCCGTGCGCATCGGCAACGTCGGGGCGACCCAGCTCCAGCTCGACATCTACGGCGAGCTGATCGACTGCCTCCACCACGCGCGCGCCCACGGCATCGAGATCGACGGGGGGCTCTGGGAGCTCCAGCGCGGCGTGCTCGCCCACGTCGGCGAGGTCTGGCCCCAGCCCGACGAAGGCATCTGGGAGGTGCGCGGCCCGCGCCGTCACTTCACGTACTCGAAGATCATGACGTGGGTCGCGTTCGACCGCATGATCAAGGACGCGCGCCGCTTCGCCCTGCCCGCCCCGCTCGCCGAGTGGATCGCCACGCGCGATCGTATCCACGCCGAGATCTGCGCCAGGGGCGTCGACCCCGAACGCGGCGTGTTCACGCAGGCCTTCGGGCGGCGCGAGCTCGACGCGAGCTTGCTCCTCATCCCGCAGGTCGGCTTCCTGCCTCCGAGCGACGTGCGCGTACGGCGGACGATCCATGCGATCGCCCGCGAGCTGTCCGCGAACGGCTACATCCGGCGCTACGACACCGAGCGCACCGACGACGGGCTGCCGCCGGGCGAGGGGGTGTTCCTCCCCTGCTCGTTCTGGCTCGCCGACGCGCTCGCCGCGATCGGCGAGCACGACGCCGCGGTCGCGCTGTTCGAGCGCCTCCTCTCGGCGACGAACGACGTCGGCCTGCTCGCCGAGGAGCTCGATCCCGGGACCGGCGAGCTCCTCGGCAACTTCCCGCAGGCGTTCTCCCACGTCGCGCTCGTCAACACGGCGATGAACCTCGGCGAGCACCGCGGCGCCGCCCACGATCGGCCGAGACAATGATCCCACCGCGAGGAGCCACGACATGACGACGACGATCGGCAGGACCCGATGGGCCATCGCCGAGGGCTACATCCCCGGCCAGAGCACCGGCCCCGAGCCGGCGATGACGAGCCACGAGACCGTGTGCATCCTGAACGCCGGGCCCACCGACGCGCTCGTGAAGATCACGATCTACTTCGCCGATCGGGAACCGCTCCCGCCGTACGCGCTCGTCGTGCCGGCGCAGCGCACGCGCCACGTCCGCTTCAACGACCTCGCCGACCCGGAGCTCCCGCGCGACACCGACTACGCCAGCGTGATCGAGTCCGACGTCCCGGTCGTCGTCCAGCACACGCGCCTCGACTCGCGGCAGGCGGCGAACGCGCTGCTCTCGACGATCGCGTTCGCGGAGCCGTGACGTGAGCGCGGCCGCGCGGTCGGTCCGCGCGCCACCGACCGGAGCGCGCAGGCTGCGCTGGCTCGGGCCCGGGTTCCTGTGGATGCTGTCGGCCGCCGGCTCGGGCGAGCTCCTCTTCACGCCGCGCGTCGCGGCGCTCTACGGCTACGCGCTCGTGTGGGCGCTGGTCGCGGCGGTCGCGCTCAAGTGGTGCGTCAATCGCGAGATCGGGCGGTTCACGGTGTGCACCGGCGCCACGATCCTCGACGGGTTCTCGCGCCTGCCGGGCCCCCGCATGTGGGCGCTCTGGGCGATCCTCGTCCCGCAGCTCGTCGTCGCCGTGGCGACGGTCGCCGGCATGGCGGGCGCGGCCGCGACCGCGCTCGTGCTCCTCACCGGGGGCCCGACGTGGCCGTGGACCGCCGGGCTGATCGTCGGCGGCGCGACGCTGCTCGGCGTCGGCGGCTACCGCGTGATCGAGAAGGTCGCCGCGGGCCTCGGCATCGCGCTGACGGTCGCCGTCGTCGTCGCCGCGATCACGGTCGCGCCGGCGGCGGGCGAGCTCGCGCGCGGCCTCGTTCCGCAGATCCCACGCGACGTGCAGATCGGCCAGGTGCTGCCCTGGCTCGGCTTCATGCTCGCCGGCGCGGCCGGGCTGCTGTGGTTCTCGTACTGGCTCGACGCGCGCGGCTACGGCGCGGCCAGCGATCGCGCGCAGCCGGAGGTCGAGCGCGTCGGCCGCCTGCGCGGCTGGCTGTCGCTCATGACGATCACGAACACGCTCGCGGTCGCCGGCGCCCTCGCGATGGCGTTCGCGTTCCTCGTCCTCGGCGCCGAGCTCCTGCGCCCGGAGGGCCTCGTGCCCGCGGAGGACCGCGTCGCGGCGACGCTCGGGCGACTGCTCGGCGACGTCTGGGGACCGGTGGGCTTCTGGTTCATGATCGCGGCGATCTTCGCCACGTTCACCAGCACGACGCTCTCGGTGCAGGACGGCTTCAGCCGCATGTTCGCCGACGGGGCGGCCCTCCTGGCGCGCGCGCACGGCGCGGGCGGGCGCTGGGTCGACCGCCGCCGGCTCCAGCGCGGCTTCCTCATCGTCCTGGTCGCGGCCGCGCCGATCGCGCTCTACGTGAAGACGGGCGGCAAGCCGGTCGCGCTCCTCGTCGTGGCGGGCGCGATCGAGGCGGCGCACATCCCGATCGTCGCGGCGCTCGTCCTGTACGCGAACCGGCGCGCGCTGCCGCCGGCGCTGCAGCCGTCGCCCGCGTCGTTCGTCGCCACCGTCCTCGCGGCCGCGTTCTTCGCGGTGTTCGCGATCCTCTACGGGCTGCAGCTCGCCGGTGCGATGCCGTAGCCGACGCCGAGCCGACGCTACACGAGGACGCGCATGCGCTTCGCGCCCCACGTGCCCGGCGCCTCCGCGACGTGGCCGGCGAGCGGCTTCTTGCACTTCGGGCACGCGCCGCCCTCGAGGTTCCACTGCCCGAGCCGGTACCAGTCGCGCTCGACGAGCAGGTGACCGCAGCCGGCGCAGTACGTGCTGCCGCCGGCGGGGTCGTGGACGTTGCCGGTGTAGACGTGCTTGAGGCCGGCCGCGAGCGCCTGCTGGCGCGCGCGCGTGAGCGTCGACGCCGGCGTGGGCGCGAGGTCGGTCATCTTGTAGTCGGGGTGGAACGCCGTGAAGTGGAGCGGCACCTCGGGCCCGAGGTGGTCGAGGAACCAGCGGCACTGCTGATCGATCTCGGCCTCGCTGTCGTTCTTGCCCGGGATGAGGAGCGTCGTGACCTCGACCCAGACCTTGGTCTGGTTCACCAGGTACTCGAGCGTCTCGAGCACGGGCTGGAGCTCGGCGTAGCAGAGCGAGCGGTAGAACTCGCCGGTGAAGCCCTTGAGGTCGACGTTGGCGGCGTCCATCGCCTCGTAGAATTCGGGGCGCGCCTCGGCGGTGATGTAGCCGGCGGTGACGGCGACGGTCTTCACGCCCTGCGCGCGGCACGCGTGGGCGACGTCGATCGCCCACTCGGCGAAGATCGTCGGGTCGTTGTACGTGAACGCGACGCTCTTGCAGCGGTTGGCGATCGCGGCCTGCGCGATGTCGTCGGGCGTGGCGGTGTCGGCGAGCTTGTCGAACTGCTTCGCCTTCGAGATGTCCCAGTTCTGGCAGAACTTGCAGCCGAGGTTGCAGCCGGCGGTGCCGAACGACAGCACCGAGCTGCCGGGGTAGAAGTGGTTGAGCGGCTTCTTCTCGATGGGATCGATGCAGAAGCCCGAGGCGCGGCCGTAGGTGGTGAGCACCATCTCGCCGTCCCTGTTGGCGCGCACGAAGCAGAACGCGCGCTGGCCGGGACCGACGAGGCACGCGCGCGGGCACAGCGTGCAGCGAATGCGCCCCGCGTCGCCTTCGGGGTGCCAGAAGCGCGCGGGCGCGCCGTCGAGATGTTCGTCAGACTTCATGTGCGTCGAGCCGGGGAGAGTCCCCTCATGGCTCGTAGACGAACAGGTAACCACGAAGCGGACCGCTGGACAGGGGTTTCTTCATCGCCCAGCGCGCGCCGAAGGCTTCCTCGAACGCCGGGTTGGCGACGAGGAACGCGGCCCGGAAGTCGCGCAAGCCACGCCACCAGTCGCCGAGCGCGCCGTAGAAGAGGCGTGCCTCGGCCAGCTCGAGACGCTCGCCCCACGGTGGGTTGCACAGCACGAGGCCGCGCTCCGGCACGGCGCCGGCGTCGGCGGCGAGCGACCAGATCCTCTCGCGATCGAGGGTGACGAGGTCACCTCGCTGGAAGATCACGTCGGCGCCCGCACGCTTTGCGTTGTTGCGCGCCGCGACCAGGACGTCGAGATCGCGATCGCCGGCGACGACCACCGGCCGCGCCTCCGGCCACAAGGGCGCCGCCGGATCGCCCATCGCGACCGGCGCGCCCTTCGCCGCGAGCGCCGCCTCGATCGCGATCGTCCCCGCGCCGCACATCGGATCGACGACCAGGTCGCGCCTCGGATCGTACCTCGCCTCGATCGCCATCACCGCGGCGACGTGCTCGCGCAGCGGCGCCTCGCCCGCCTCGCTCCGCCAGCCCCGGCGCGTCCGCGTGCCCTTCGTCAGATCCAGCCCCACGAGCATCCGCCCGCGATCGTCCATGCGCGCCACGACGAGCGCATCGGGCTCGTCGACCTCCACGCGCACCCGCGCTCCCCGCTGCCCGAGGCCATCGACGATCGCGTTCTTCACCGTCCCGACCACCTGCCGCTCGCCGGCCGCGAACTCGTCGACGCGCCGCACCTCGACGGAGATCGATCGGAGGCCGTGGTGCCAGTCGCGGCGGTCGCGCCGCACGTCCTCGACGAGCTCCTCGTACAGCGGCTCGAGCCGGCGCGCGCTCGACGCGTACAGGTCCCGCACGACCCGCGTCGAGGTCCGGTGGTACGTGAGCGCGACGCGCGCGACCTCCGCGTCCCACGCGTACGCCAGCTGTCCGGTGCCATCGCGCCGCGGCGCCTCCGGCCGTCGCGCCAGCGCCTTCTTCACGATGCGAACGAGCTCCGCCTCCATGGCACGGTTCGTCTGCGCCGAACCGACGAGCCTGAGTCCGTCCTCGATCACGCCCACTCCTACCACGGGTTCGTGGCCGGGGACGATCGGCCTACGGCCCGTTCAGCGTCGGGTAGAGGCCGGCGTCGACGAAGAACCGCTTGTGCAGGTACCAGCCGCGCCGGTCCGTGCCCCTGGGTCCCTTCGGCCGCGTGTGCAGGTCCCGCCGCACCAGCCGCGCGAGCTCGGCGTCCCACTCGACGAAGTACCACGACAGGATCGTCGCGCCCTCGCCGATGCTCGCGCGCACGAGCCAGAGCACGCGCCGCAGCTTGCCGAGCGGCTGCGCGTCGACCATCGCGACCGCGGGATCCTCGGTCACGCGCCACCGCCCGCTGCGATCGAGCGCGACCGGCACCGTCTTCACCTCGACGTCGCCGCGCCAGTCGGGCTCGTCGTGGTTGCGCTCGACGACGCCGAGCAGCGCGGCCGCGGCGGCGCCCCACGCGCCCTTGTCG
>JAIOII010000368.1 GCA_019912685.1 Kofleriaceae bacterium | reverse complement strand
CCCGTGGAAGGACCTGCGCGCCGACGCGACCGGCGTCACGCTGCCGACGGGCCTCCTGCCGTGGTCGGCGATCGACGTCGTCGCCGTCTGGGCGCCGCGCCCGGTCCCCGCCGGCGCGCGCGTCGTCCTCGTCGGCGAGAGCCCGGCGAGCTACTGGTACCTCACGTGGGTCTACGCCGGCCTCGCGCTCTTCGCCGTCCTCTTCACGTGGGCGTTCGCGCGCGGCCTCCGGCGCGAGTTGCAGGACCGCAAGGTCGCCGCCAAGCCGGCGGCCTGATAGAACCAGCGGATCGTGCCCGCGCACCCGGTCCGCCTCTATGACTCGCTCCGCGGCGAGAAGGTCCCCTTCGAGCCGGTCGTCCCCGATCACGTCGGCATGTACGTCTGCGGTCCGACGCCCTACGCCGCTGCCCACATCGGCCACGTCTACTCGGCCGTCTGCTTCGACACGATCCGCCGCGGGCTCATCTTCCTCGGCTACCAGGTGAAGTACGTCCGCAACATCACGGACGTCGACGACAAGATCATCAAGCGCGCCAGCGAGACCGGGCAGGATCCGATCGCGCTCTCCAGGCACTTCACCGACGAGTACAACGCCGACATGGCGCGCTTCGCGGTGCTGCCGCCCGACGTCGAGCCCAAGGTCTCGACCCACATCGCCGAGATCGTCGACATCACGCGGAAGCTCGTCGACCAGGGCAAGGCGTACGTCGTCGACGGCGACGTGTACTACGAGATCGCGACGTTCCCGCCGTACGGCCGCCTCTCCGGCCAGACGATCGACAAGCTCCTCGCCAACGCGAGCGAGCGCATCTCCGACGACGAACGCCAGCGCAAGCGCGCGCCCGGCGACTTCGCGCTGTGGAAGGCCGCCAAGCCCGGCGAGCCGGCCTGGGAGTCGCCGTGGGGCAAGGGCCGCCCCGGCTGGCACATCGAGTGCTCGGCGATGAGCGCGACGCACCTCGGCGAGACGTTCGATCTGCACGGCGGCGGCAAGGACCTCGTCTTCCCGCACCACGAGAACGAGATCGCGCAGTCGCAGGGCGCGCACGGCACCGACACCTTCGCGCGCCACTGGATGCACAACGGCTTCCTCAACTTCGAGGGCGAGAAGATGTCGCGCTCGCTCGGCAACGTCTTCTCGTGCGACCAGATCGCGCAGAAGGTCGGCACCGAGGCGCTGCGCTTCTACTTCGTCAGCCACCACTACCGGTCGCCGATCAACTTCGAGTACGTCGCGCACAAGGACGCGGACGGCAAGGTGATCGACGTCGACTTCCCCTCGCTCGAGGCCGCCGACCGCCGCCTCGACTACTTCTACACGACGCTCCGGCGCATCGACGACTTCGTCGCGCAGGGCGGCGACGGCGGCGAGGGCGCGGTCACGGCCGAGGCCGAGGCGCTCGCCCCCACCGCGCGCGACGCCGTCGCCGACGACTTCAACGCGCCCGTCGTGATGGCGGCGCTGTCGGAAGGCGCGCGCGTCGCCAACCGCCTCCTCGACGAGGGCAAGGGCATCGACAAGAC
>JAIOII010000367.1 GCA_019912685.1 Kofleriaceae bacterium | reverse complement strand
CGATCCGGCTGATCTTCGAGGGCGCGCCGATCCGCCGGCGCACCATCGGCGCGCCCTCGAAGATCAGCCGGATCGGGCTGTTGAGGTACATCGGCGATTCCAGGATCGAGTGGGCGCGCGGCACCTCCGAGGCTTCCCGGTCGCCGCGCCGCCAGGCCAGCCCGATCGCCAGCACCTGCGGGTTCAGGGTGCGCAGGCTGACGAACAGCCGGACCACCGGGAACCCCTCGCGGCACAGCCGCTTGCCGAGCTCGCCCGCCGACGGCAGGCGCTTGCGTGGCTCGCGCGCGAGCGCCTCGGCGAGGATCGCGTCGAGCTCGGCCGGCAGCGTGCGATCGATCTCGCTCGGCGCCTGGATGCGATCCTCGCGCACGGCGCGCAGCGCGTCGAAGTCGGGCAGCCCCGAGAACAGCCGGCGCCCGGTCGCGAGCTCCCACACGATCACGCCGACCGCGAACACGTCGCTGCGCCCGTCGACCGGCTGCCCCGCCGCCTGCTCCGGCGACACGTAGCCGTAACGCCCGCGCAGCCCGGTCCCGGTCGTCGTCGACTCGTCCGGCCGCTTGGCGAGGCCGAAGTCGGTCAGCTTCACCTCGCCGGCGCGCGACACCATGACGTTCGACGGCGTGACGTCGCGGTGCACGAGCCGCATCGGCTTGCCGTCGGGCGTTGGCGCGTTCTGCGCGTGATCGAGCGCCTCGCACACCTCGGCGCCCACGTGCAGCGCGAGATCGACCGGCAGCCGCTTGCGCTGGCTCTCGATCGTGCGCTGCAGCGCGCCGAGATCGACGCCCTCGACGAACTCCATGACCAGGAAGTTCTGCCCGTCGTCGCCGAGCCCGACGTCGAAGATCTGCACGATGTTGCGGTGACGCAGGGCCGACAGCACCTTGGCCTCGGCGATGAGCGCCTCCACGAACCGGCGATCCTGCGAGAGGTGCGGCAGGATGCGCTTGATCGCGACCGGCTTCTCGAAGCCGCCGGCCGCGACGGCCTTGCCACGGAAGATCTCCGCAACGCGGCCGGCGCCGATGCGCTCGAGCAGCTCGTAGCGGGTCACCGCCGCAAGGTACCATGAGCCGTGGCCTCTCCAACGGACGCGCCCGACGAGATCGAGTGGCGCGTAACCGCGTTGCTCGACGCTACAATCGCGCGGGGTATCTGCTCGGCAACAGCCGCGGCGGCCGGAGATCAGACCGGTGAGCGCGTGTGGTGGCGCGGACGGACGCGGAGCGTCCCGGATGCGGGGCCGTCGATCGAGCGAGGCACCCCCTTCGACCTGGCGTCCCTGACCAAGCCGATGGCGACCGCCGCGATCGCGATGGCGCTCGTGAGCGAGCGGCGCCTCTCGCTCGACGATCACGCGGCGCGCTGGCTCCCCGTCGACGGTCGCATCACCGTCGCGCACCTGCTCGGTCACGCGGCGGGGTACCCGGCGCACCTCGAGCTCTTCCGCCGCATCTGGGCCGGCGACCTCGGCGGCGCCGCCGACCCGCGCGCGGCGCTCACGTCGATGGCGATGGCCACGCCGCTCGAGCGCGCCCCAGGTGTGGCGGCGACCTACAGCGACCTCGGGTTCATCACGCTCGGCGCGCTGCTCGAGCGCGCCGG
>JAIOII010000366.1 GCA_019912685.1 Kofleriaceae bacterium | reverse complement strand
CGCGCTGCCGACGTGGCTCCTCGGCACCGTGACGCACGAGGGCAGCCACGTCGTCGCCGCCGAGCTCGTCGGCGGCGACACGATCCAGTTCCGGCCATGGCCCGGGCGCGCGCCGGTGACGGGCGCCTTCCAGATGGGGCTCACGCGCGTGCGCGGCGTGCGCGGCGACGGTGATCGCTTCTTCTTCTTCATGGCGCCGAAGCTCACCGACCTCGTCCTGCTCGGCGGCTACGTCGCGCTCTACGAGACGAGCGCGTACCCCGACGGCGCGTACGGCCAGCTCGTGCTCACCGTGCTCGCGACCGGCTTCTGGGTCGACTTCGCGAAGGACACGCTCGCGTTCTCGCCGCACAACGACCTCGTGAAGTCGATGCACATCCTCGGGCTCCGCACGGAGTGGCAGCGACTCCCGGTGCGCCTCGGCTTCGCCGCCGCCTCGGTCGGGCTCGGATACCTCGTGTGGCGCGGGCACGACCGGCTGTTCGCGCTGAACGACGCGCCGGGAACGCCGCGCACCACCCCGCTGGTCCTCCCGGTCCTCACGCGGGCCTTTTGACTCCAGCTGGCGTCCCCGAGGTGGCGGGACTTTCCCCCCCACCCGAGATACGCGGTCGACGATCGCTCACGTAGATCCGCGTCATCAGCCTGACTTGTGGCTGGCCCATGCCTTGCTCCATACGTGGGTGTGGGGATCACGTCCGTACCACCCGAGCGTCCCACCGCCGCGGCCCGTCCGCGAGCGGGGCGGAATGCCCCACCGAACCGGCGCCCCGCCGGCGGCCGCTACGTGCTCGGCGAGCTGCTCGGGCGCGGCGGCATGGCCGAGGTGTTCGCGGGCCACGCCCTCGGCAGCCTCGGCTTCCAGAAGCCGGTCGCGATCAAGCGGCTGCTCGCGGAGCGCGCCCGCGACGAGGACTTCGTGGCGCGGCTGGTCGCCGAGGCGAAGCTCCTCGTCGGCCTCCAGCACACGAACGTGATCAGCGTGCTCGACCTCGTGCGCGAGGGCGACGACGTGTTCCTCGTGATGGAGTTCGTCGACGGCCCGAGCCTGCGCCAGCTCATCAACGTGCGGCGCGCGCGCACCGGCGGACCGCTGCCGCTCGGGCTCGCCGCGTACGTCGTGCAGGCGGCGTGCGCCGGGCTCGAGTACGCGCATGCGCGGCCGACCGGCGCGATCGTCCACGCCGACGTCAGCCCGTCGAACGTGCTGCTCACGAAGGCCGGCGAGGTGAAGGTCGCCGACTTCGGCATCGCGCGGCGCGAGGGCACGGCGGCGGCGGTCGAGGGCAAGTGGGCGTACATGCCGCCCGAGCAGGCGCGCGGCGAGGCGCTCACGCCGCGCAGCGACGAGTTCGCGCTCGGCGTGGTGCTCTACGAGCTCATCACCGGCGTGCACCCGTTCGCGCGGCGCGTGAGCGAGCACGGCCGCGAGGCGGACGCCGTCGAGAACGTGCGCCCGCCGCGGGCGATCCGCGCGGACATCCCGCTGCACCTCGAGGCCGCGTGCCTGCGCGCGATGGCGCCGGACCCGGCGGATCGCCACGCGCGGCTCCAGCAGCTCCACGACGCGCTCGCCGAGATCCGG
>JAIOII010000365.1 GCA_019912685.1 Kofleriaceae bacterium | reverse complement strand
AAACCCAAGACCCAAACCCAAGACCCAAACCCAAGACCGATCCCGGACCCTCACCGCTGCCATCGCCATCATCGTCGCCCGCCTTCGCCGCCTTCGCCGCCTTCGCCGCCATGGCACCTCGCCGCGATGCCATCCCATCGCCCCTCACCATTACCGCGGCGATCATCACCGCGCCGGCGATCATCACCGCGCCGGCGATCATCACCGCGCCGGCGATCATCACCGCGCCGGCGATCATCACCGCGCCGGCGATCATCACCGCGCCGGCGATCATCACCGCGCCGGCGATCGCGATGTTCGCCACGGCAAGCGAATGTCCGGATCCCGGACGGAACGCGAACGCACGCCGCGGACAGGCGAACGCGGTGGCGTCGTCGGAGATCGATCGCCGATGCGCATGCCTTGATGTCGATTTCTGAAAGTGTTCTGAAAGAGTGCTTGACAGGTTCCGGGGGTGCACGAGACGCGTCGTCGAGAACCTCGTCGAGATCGTCGCCCAGAACGCATGAGCTGCTGCTAGACGCACGACGCGGCGCCTCGGGTCGTTTCTCGATTCCTGAGGCCTCGTCGTCGCGCCTCGGGCATCCTGAGGGCTCGAATTTCTCCGTGTTAGAGGGAGACATGCGCGCGTTCACCCTCCGCCATGTTCCCGATGACACGTTGCTCGCCGACCTCGCCGCGCTCGTCGCGACGGACCGGCACACGACCGCCGCCTTGCTCGCGCACCTCGCCGAGGTGGAGCACCGCGGGTTGTATCTGCCCGCCGCATGCTCGTCGATGTTCGTGTACGCGACGCGCGTGCTCGGGTTCTCGGAGGACGCCGCGCTCAAGCGCATCCGCGCCGCGCGGGTGGCGCGGCGCTTCCCGCTGATCTTCGAGGCCATCGCGAACGGGCGCCTCCACGTGACCGGCGTCGTGATGCTCGCGCCGCACCTGACGGAGGCGAACGTCGAGGCGGTGCTCGCGGCGGCCGCGCATCGCACCAAGGCCGAGCTCGAGGAGCTCGTCGCGCGGCTCGCGCCGAAGCCCGATCTGCCGGCGTCGATCACGCGGATCGATCCGGTCGAGCCCACCGGAACGGCGGGAGTAGCCGCGCAACTGGCCCTGGAGCCACCTCCCGGGGAGCTGGCCCCGGAACCACCTCCCGGGGACACCGGATCACTGGCCCCGGAACCACCTCCCGGCCCGCGAGCGGGGGATGCCACGCGCGCCAGGGCGCTGGCCCCGGGACGATACGCGCTGCGGGTCACGATCGGGCAGGACACGCATGACAAGCTCGTGCGCGCGCAGGCCCTTCTGCGCCACCGGAACCCGGGCGGCGAGCTCGCCGAGGTGCTCGACCGCGCGCTCGATGTGCTGCTGACGAAGCTGGAGAAAGAGAAGTTCGGGGCGGCGGAGCGGCCGCGCGTCGCGGAGGCGCGGGGCGAGGATGCGGAGGCGCGGTACGTGCCGCGCGAGGTGCGGCGTGCGGTACACGCGCGGGACGGCGAGCGGTGTGCGTTCGTCAGTGACGACGGCGTGCGGTGCACCGAGCGGGCGTTCCTCGAGCTCGATCACCGGACCGCGGTCGCGCTCGGGGGCAAGCCGACGGTCGACGGAACCCGCATCCTGTGCCACGCGCACAACCAGTACGAGGCCGAGCGGCAGCTCGGCGCCGACTTCGTGCGCGCGAAGCGCGAGAGCCGAAGGCGGCGGCGTGACGACGCGGCCGCCTTCGGC
>JAIOII010000364.1 GCA_019912685.1 Kofleriaceae bacterium | reverse complement strand
CCGATCCGGAGACCGAGGCGGCGCCCGCGATCGAACCGCCGCCACCCGCGGCCGGGGTCGCCTCGGACGGCGCGGCCACGGCCGGCTTCTTGCCCACCGGCGTGCCCGGGGCCGCGTCCGGCACGACGACGCTCTCGTCGGCGTCCATCGACGGCAGCTCGCCCGGATCGGTGCCGGCGCGGACGTGCCGCAGCATGCTCTGCTTCTTCTCGATGCGCTCGGCGAACACCCGGTGCATCTCGTCGGCGAGCAGCTGCGTCGGGTCGACGTTGCCGAGGAGGAACTGGGTCGCCGCGATGAGGTCGTCGCGCATCGCGCGCGCCGACGGATAGCGCTCGGAGCGATCGCGCGCCAGCGCGCGCATGCAGATGTCCTCGAGGAACGGCGGGTAGTCGCGCAGCTCGCGCGACGGGCGCGCGATCGGCTCCTCGCACACCGCCTTGAGCACGAGCAGCTCGTTGGTGCGCGCGAACAGCCGGCGCTGGGTCGTGAGCTCGTAGAGCACGACGCCGAGCGAGAAGACGTCCGAGCGCAGGTCGAGCGGCTCACCGCGGCACTGCTCGGGCGACATGTACGAGAACTTGCCCTTCAGCTGCCCGGTCGCCGTGTGCGCGAGGCGATGGCTGCCGGCGGCGATGCCGAAGTCGAGCACCTTCACCGCGCCGTCGTACGTGACGAACACGTTCTGCGGCGACACGTCGCGATGGACGAGGTTGAGGCGCTGGCCGTGCTCGTCGCGCAGCTCGTGCGCCGCGTGCAGGCCCTCGCATGCCTCGGCCACGAGGTGCGCGGCGAGGCCGTACGCGAGCCGTTCGTCGCGGTGCACCATGCGGCGGATGAGGCTCGCCGTGTTCTCGCCCTCGAGCAGCTCCATCACCATGAACAGATCGGTGCCGACCTGCCCGAGCTCGAAGACCTCGACGACGTTCTTGTGCCGGATGAGCGAGCCGATGCGCGCCTCGTCGACGAACATCGAGACGAACGCGCTCTGCCGCGAGAGGTGCGGCAGGATCCGCTTGATCACGACGACGCGGCCGGAAGGCTCGCGTCCGAGATAGAGCTCGGACATCCCGCCGGTGGCGAGGAACCCGAGCACCTGGTGACGACCGATGCGTGGAGGAACATCGGTTACGCCGATCGCACCCTCGGCCATGATACGTTGCAGTATACGCGACACATGGGGGACGCTCGTCGAATCATCGCGTGCGTGATCGCGGCAACCACCAGCGTCGCGACGGCGCAGCCGTCGCAGCACGACCGCGAACGCGCGCTCGCGCTCTTTCGCGAGAGCGATGTGCATTACAAGCGTGGCGAGTTCGAACGCGCGGTGCAGCTGCTCCGCGAGGCGTACGCGCTTCACCCCGAGCCGCTGCTCCTCTACAACCTCGCGCGCGCGCTCGAAGGGCTCGGCGACTTCGAAGGCGCGATAGAACAGTACGAGCGCTACCTGAACGCGGATACCGAGATCGCGGATCGCGGCGCCATCGAGCGTCGGATCGCGACGTTGCGCGAACACGTCGCGCGCACGACCAGGCCGCCGCCCACCACCGACGGCCGCACAGCGCCCCCGGTGTCCGACATCCGGACAGCACCGCCGGCAGGTGATCCGGCGCGGTCGGCGACGAACCTTCGTCTCGAACCCGCTCGCGATGAAACGCGAGGCAGACCACAACGGCTGCCGTGGGTGATCGCCGGCGGCGGCGCGGTCGTCCTCGGTGGAGGTGTCCTCCTCGGCTACCTGTCGCAGGCCCGGCACGACGCGGCGGTCGACGAGCCCGTGCAGACCGAGGCTCAGAAGCTCCAGGAGGGGGCACGCACGTTCGCCACCGCGGCGAACGTCGCGTTCGTGATCGGCGGCGCCGCCGTGATCGGTGGCGCGACCTGGGCGCTGCTCGAGCGACGCAAGGATCGCGACGCACGCCGCGTCGGCATCGGCATCGGTCCGGGATCGATCACCGCGACGTGGGTGTTCGAGTGACGCGCGCGGCGCTCGTCGGCGCGCTCTTGCTCGTCGCCTCGTGTCGCGTCGACGAGCTCGATCTCGAGGGCAAGCGCTGCCCGTGTCTCGCCGGCTGGACGTGCGACACGACGAGCGACACGTGCGTGCGTGATCCGATCGACGCGGCGGACGTCGACGCGCCGCCGAACGACGGCGTGATCGTCGACGCGCCGGACGCGGGAGACGCCGCGATCGATGGGCCGCCGGGAGCGAGCTGCCTCGGTTCGCCCGGCGGCGCGTCGCTCTTCGCCGATGACTTCGCCGACCTGATCGGATGGGTGACCGTCGGCGGCGCGTGGAGCGCGACCGGCGGCGAGGCCGTGCAGAGCGACGAGGGCGGCTCGCTCATCTACGCGTACCCGGCGGGCACGAGCACGCTAGTCGACTATCGGGTCGCATCGCGCGCGCGCCGCGCCGGCGGCGGACCGAGCGGCCGCGTCGAGCTCGTGCTCCGGCGACAGACCAGCAACGACGGTCACTACCACTGCGCGTGGTCGCCGGCGAGCGGCGCGCTGCGAATCGACTGGACGCGCAACAACGGTTCGCTCGGCGGCACGCTCGCCCAGACGACCGTCGACATCGGCGCGATCGCCGGCTACGACCCGCTCGCGCCGTTCGTGATCGAGGCGAAGGCGCAGGGCGCGCAGCTCACGTGCTGCGTGCGCGAGCTCGGCGGCGCGTCCGTGACGGTCGACGACACGCGCTACGCCGCTGGCTCGCCCGGCATCCGGACGACGATGCAGTCGGCCGCGTTCGACGACTTCGCCGTCGCTGCGCCGTAGCGATCAGCAGAGCACCTGATCGGTGCAGACCTTGATCTCGCCGGAGGCGCTGCCGCTGCCGCTGCCCGCGCCGCCGCCCTTGCCGCCGGGCGGCTGCTTGGGCGGCTTCTTGCCGGTCATGCGCACGTACTCGGCCTCCGCCTGCTTCTTCGCGATCTCGGCGTTCCGCTTCTCGATCTCTGTCTTCGCGTTCCGGATCTCGCTCTCGAGCGCGTCGATCTTCCCTTGCTGCGCCGCGATCGCCTGGCGCGCCTTCTCGGCGTCGAGCTCGGCTTGCCTGGCGAGCGCGTCACTCTGCTTCGCATTGTCACTGGCCTTCATGGCCAGCAGGCCGACGCCGATCGCCAGCGCCGCGCAGCCGGCCGCGACGGCCATCAGCCAGCGGGGACGCTTGCGCGCGATCTCCTCGCGGCGCAGCTCCACCTCGAAGGCGAGGCGCTCGCTCTCGAGCCGGGCGAGCGCCTCCGCGCGCAGCCGCGCCTCCGTCTCCTGGATCCGGATCGCGTCCTGCTCGAGCTTCCGGCGCTGTGCCGCGATCTCCGCCTCCTTGCGCGCTCGCTCCGCCGCCTCGGCGGCCGCGCGCTCGGCTGCGACACGTGCGACCTCTGCGACGCGCGCCCGTTCCTCCGCTTCCTGCGCGGCCCTGGCCGCCGCGTGCTCGTCTGCGACGCGGCGGTGCTCGATGTCCCGGAGCTCGCGAAGGGAGAAGAGGACGGAGGATTCGGGGCCGGAGACAGAGCCGTTCATGCACTCGATGACACGAGCGTCGACGCGTGGTTGCGAGTTTTCGAGAAAACGTGTTTGACAAGAGTGCCTGTTGCGTTTAGTTACTCTCCATCCAGGATCGCTTGCTCGACCGAGCGAGACGCTCCTGAAGCCGGACGCAACCGGCGGTGGTTGGTGGTGTCGGAGAAAAAAGTCAGACCGAACCGAGGACCCGTACGTAGCAAGCAAGAACCATGAGGACCGCGACCCTACATAACCTGCCGACGACGCAAGCCAGCGCTTGCGCCGTGCCCATGCAGGGATGCTCCGCCTATCGGCTCCTCGGCGGCAGCTTGGTCTCGATCCGTCCATCGAACCCCGCGTGGTGTAACGAGATCTTCGTCGAAGGCGCAGCCTTCGCCCGCGGTAGCAAGGATCCGATCCAGGAGGCTCTCCTGTAGCACTCGAGAATGCACTCGATGCTCCACGAAGGGCCACCTGGGCGAAGCACCCGGTGGCCCTTTTCGCATTTCGGCCTCCTCAGCACGACGACGCACGACGACACAGATCCGGGGCGGTAAACCGCTATGGAGACGGGGCTGTTTGTAAAACAGTCGCGTGAGCTCGCCAGGTTCGATTCCTGGACGCCCCACCAGACAGGCAATCACGACTGACATACTGGGCTGGTCCAACTCGGCACGACGGACGGCTCTGAACCGTTCAGATCCTGGTTCGAATCCAGGGCCCAGTACTGCTGCGCCGCCGAAACGGCGCAGCCCCGCCGGAGGTCTGCTCGACGCACGCCTCCGCGGGGCGCCGCTCCCTGAAAATCGAAGAGATGAACGACGTGGGTGCCCGCATGGCGCGGGCACCCGGATGACCCACTCTTGCGCATGTGGTCTGCGCGCTCGACTGAAACTCGAGAGGTCCTGGTTCGATTCCAGGGGGTGGGACGACGATCGGGTCGGTAGCAAATGTTGGTCTTGCACCGGTCTCTTAAACCGCGCGACGTGGGTTCGATTCCCACCCGACCCACGATCCGATCGCACACGCGGGAAGCGCTAGCCGACCGCGCGCGGTGATCGACAGGTGTGGCTCTCCACACCGCCAAGCAGGTGAAGTGTTGTGGCGACACACCGGCGCGCCGTGCCGGGATCGTGGGTTCGATTCCCACCATCTGCTCGATGCGTCCTTTCGCGGCATTGATGTAACAGCAGCAGCCTGGGCCTCCAACCCAGTCGTGCGGGTGCAACTCCCGTGTGCCGCACCAGCGTGGGCCGATGCGCCAGGGTTATCGAATCACCATCGAACCCCCCCTGACGCGATCACTCGTCCACGTGTGCTTGCCGGTCGCCTCGCTGGCGCGAGGGGCTGCCCCGTAAGCAGCCTGACCCGGTTCGATTCCGGCGGTCGGCTCGATCACTTCTCTCAACCGCCCACGCGCTGGGCCGGAGGTCTCTCATGTTCAAGCTCACCCAGTATTTCTCGACGAAGGCGACCCCGCAGTCGCAGCCGATCCCGGGGTCGAAGCAGATCCCGAACTCCGCCGGCGGCTACACCTGGTCGGTCGACGACTGGGTGCAGCTCGACCGCTTCCTGATCCTCGGTAGCGAGGGCGGCACCTACTACATCAGCGAGCAGAAGCTCTCGATCGACAACGCCGAGGCGCTCGTTCGCTGTCTGGCCGCCGACGGTCCGCGCGTGATCGCGCGCATCGTCGAGATCTCGGAAGCGGGCCGCGCGCCGAAGAACGACCCGGCGATCTTCGCCCTGGCGCTCGCCGCCAAGCTCGGCGACGACGCGACCCGCAAGGCCGCGTACGCCGCGCTGCCGAAGGTCTGCCGCATCGGCACGCACCTGATGCACTTCGCCGAGTACGCGCAGGCGTTCGGCGGATGGGGCCGCGGCATGCGCAAGGCGGTGGCCGGCTGGTTCAACGCTCGTCCGGCCGACGAGCTCGCGCTGCAGCTGGTGAAGTACCAGGCGCGCGACGGCTGGTCGACCCGTGACTTGCTGCGCCTCGCGCACCCGCGCGCGGCGTCGCCGTCGCACGACCGGCTGTTCGCGTGGGTCACGAAGGGCACGCTCCCCGAGGGCGCGGCCACGGACCCGGCGCTCTCGCTCCTCTGCGCCAAGGACGCGCTCGCGCGGCTGTCGAAGCCGCGTGAAGCCGCCAACGTGATCCGGACGCACCGCGTGCCGCGCGAGGCCGTGCCGACCGAGCTGCTCACCCACGCCGAGGTGTGGGAGGCGCTGCTCGCCGACATGCCGGTGACCGCGATGATCCGCAACCTCGCCACCATGACCCGCGTGGGCCTGCTCACGCCGGGAGCGAACGCGACCAAGACGGTGGTCGCGCGGCTGGGTGACAACACCCGGCTCGCCAAGGCCCGCATCCACCCGGTCGCGGTCCTGGCCGCGCTCTTGACCTACAAGAGCGGACGTGGCGCTCGCGGCTCGAGCACGTGGTCGCCGATCGCGCAGCTCGTCGATGCCCTGGACGGCGCGTTCTACGCGACGTTCAAGAGCGTCGAGCCGTCGGGCAAGCGCATGCTGCTCGCGCTCGACGTCTCGGGCTCGATGGGCTGGGGCACGGTCGCGGGCGTTCCGGGGCTGACGCCGCGGGTCGGCTCGGCGGCGATGTCGCTGGTGACCGCGGCGACGGAGCGCGAGCACACGATCGTCGGCTTCAGCACGGACCTCGTGCGGCTGACGATCTCGCCGCGGCAGCGCCTGGACGATGTGGTCGCGGCGATCGACCGCATCCCGATGGGCGGCACCGACTGCGCGCAGCCGATGATCTGGGCGCAGCAGCAGAAGGTCGACGTGGACACGTTCGTCGTGTACACGGACAACGAGACGTGGGCCGGGAGCGTGCACCCGGCCCAGGCGCTGCGCGCCTACCGCCAGGCGCGCGGCATCCCGGCCAAGCTGGTCGTGGTCGGGATGACGTCGAACGGGTTCACGATCGCGGACCCGAACGACGCCGGAATGCTCGACGTGGTCGGTTTCGACACGGCGACGCCTCCGGTCATCAGCGACTTCGCGCGCGCGTAGGCCACGCGCGCTCGCAGGAGCGCACACAACACGCACGCACCATCACGTCCCCGCAACGGGATGGTGCGTCCCTGGGTCGGTAGCTCATTGGTTGAGCGGCTGCCTGTTAAGCAGCGAGGAGTGGGTTCGATTCCCATCCGGCCCTCGAGCTCGTGCCCTTCCTAGACGCCCCGGGCGTATGGATCGCGCACGAAAATTTTCTGCCCCTGTCAGTCAATGGCGAGGCTGCTGGTCCCTCAAACCGGCAATGGAGGGTTCGACTCCCCCCAGGGGCACCAAAACGGGCCGTATTGCGTCGGTTACCGTAACTATAACGGACCTAAGGTAGCGAACCCGGGCGACCGGCTCAGCGAGCACGGACGATCTCTCGTAGATCCATGTGCGTGTCAGCGGCGGGTAAGCGAAGAAATTCACCCCGTGCGGACGTCTCCGACGCGAGCTCCTTGCCCGTCTGCCCCCGACCCGAGGATGGGACGCGACGCTACGAACGTCGTCGGTGGAGGTTCGATTCCTTCCGGTGGCACGAAGACTCGATGCATTGCAGCGACCTCTGGGAGGGCGCGCGGCCCATAACCGTGACGAAGAGAGTTCGATCCTCTCCGCTGCAACGACTCGTGCAGATGTAGCTCAGTGGTAGAGCGACGTAAAACCCGTCTTTCGCCTCTCGCCCGTCATCGGGCCGTAGATGGATGGTTATCGCCTCATACGCCGTAGGCCGCTGGTTCGACTCCAGCCATCTGCTCTCCGTTTTCTTTCCCACCCGTACGTCAACAGCAGACTGCTCGGCCGATTACCGGGCGATGGAGGTGCAAATCCTTCCGGGTGGACCGTGGTCGAAGCCGAAGCAGTCGAGGCGCGAGGCCGTGAACCTCGTCTTAGTGGGTGCGAGTCCCATCGATCACTCCAACGTTTCATGCCGCCGTAGACCAACTGGTAGGAGTCACTGTTCTCAGAAAGCAGGCAGTGTCGGTTCGAACCCGACCGGCGGTACCAGTTCGTGACCATCTGGGTGTAGCTCAGGAGTGAGAGCGCGCGGTCGGGGACCGCGAGGACGCTGGTGCGATTCCAGTCACTCAGACTGTCGCGTGGAGATCGTCCACGCCATGCCTTCGTCGACCAACGGCAGAGTCAGCGGTCTCAAACACCGTCACGTGCGGGTTCGAATCCCGCCGAAGGCACGACACGTTTCTCGTTCATACGGTGCTCGCCTTCTGGTGAAGGCAACGGCCTCCAAACCCGTACCAGCAGGGTTCGATCCCCTGGCGCCGTGCCACGCGTTTTCATCGCAGCGACCTCCGGGAGGGCGCGGGGCTCATATCCCCGCCACGGTGGGTTCGACTCCCTCCGCTGCAACCACTTCGCCGCCGTAGACCAACAGGCAGGAGTCACTGTTCTGAGAAGGCAGGCAGTGTCGGTTCGAATCCGACCGGCGGCACCAACCAGGAATTGCTCGTAACCCCATTTGCCCGCGCTCCGTCGCGGGCCGGAGAAAGGAACGAAGTCATCATGAGCAACGCGACGCGTACCCTGCTCCTGTCGCAGGGGTACGAACCCATCAAGGTGATCTCGTGGCAGCGCGCGATCACGCTCCTCAGCCTCGGCAAGGTCGAGGTCATCGAGGAGTACGCCGACGAAGTCCGTACGATGTCGTTGGTGATCAAGGTGCCGGCGGTGGTCCGCCTGCTCCGCGCGTTCCGGCGCCACGCCAAGCCCGTGAAGTTCTCGCGGGTGAACATCTACGCCCGCGACGGCTACCGCTGCCAGTACTGCGGTGTCCGCTGCGGCATCAGCGAGCTGACCTACGACCACGTCATTCCGCGGGCCAAGGGCGGAAAGACCACGTGGGAGAACATCGTGACCTGCTGCTACCCGTGCAACGGCAAGAAGGGCAACCGGACGCCGAGCGAGGCCAAGATGGCGCTGCGCACGCAGCCCGTCCGGCCGCACTGGGTGCCGGCGGTGACGATCCGCGTGAGCACGCGTTCGGTGCCGGACGCGTGGCGTGACTACTTGTACTGGACCGGCGAGATCGAGAGCGACGAAGCGAGTGCGGCTTCGTGACTCGCCGCGAACGACATGGAGGCGGCGGGAGTGCGGCGGGTAGGGCGCGCCGCGATCGGAGCGTGATGCACTCCGGTCGCGGCCGCCCGCAGGGTTGGCGTTTTTGTACTCGACGGCATCATCTGGGGAGACAAGCCGACGTGGCGACGGCGCCGGTCTCGAAAACCGCGTGAGCACCGGAAGGTGTCTTGGGGGTTCGACTCCCTCTCTCCCCGCTGTCTGGAAGGAGCCCGGCCTGGTCGAGGACCGCGACCGCTACTCGCGTGCGCCGTAAAACGCGTCGAGGGTTCGAATCCCTCTCCTTCCTCTGCAACGTCATCATCAGGAGGCCACCCATGGAACGGAAGCTCGTCTCGATCCAGCGTGTCGATGCGCTCGAGCCCATCGCCGGCGCGGACAACATCGTCAAGGCTCGGGTCATGGGATGGGACGTGGTGGTGAAGAAGCACGAGCTCGCCGTGGGTGACCCGTGCGTGTTCTTCGAGATCGACAGCGTCCTGCCGGAAGGGCTGCCGTGGGCCGAGTTCATGCGGCCGCGTGGCTTCCGGGTCAAGACGGCGCGGCTGCGTGGCGTCCTCTCGCAGGGGCTCGCGCTGCCGGTCGACATCCTCCCCGAGGGTGTCGGCGTGCCGGAGCCGGGGACCGAGGTGAGTGAGCTGCTCGGGGTCGTGAAGTACGAGCCGGTGATCCCCGACACGCGGGAGATCGCCGGTGCGTTCCCGGGCCAGGTGCCGAAGACCGACGAGATCCGTCTGCAGTCGGCGCTCGGCGTGCTCGACGAGATGCGCGGCCGTGACTTCTACGTCACGACCAAGCTCGACGGAACGAGCGCGACGTACTTCCGTCCGCTGGATGGAGACCTGATCGCGTGCTCCCGTAACTGGGCGCTCGCGCGCGGACCCAATCCGGTGTGGCGGATGGCCGACGCGTACGACCTCGAGCGGGTGATCCCGCCGGGCTTCGCGATCCAGGGCGAGCTCTGCGGACCCGGGATCCAGAAGAACCGGCTCGCGCTCGCCGAGCACGACCTGTTCGTGTTCAGCGTGCACGACACGCGCGCGGGGAAGTTCCTCGACCACGCCGAGCTGATCGACTTCTGTGCGGAGCGCGAGCTGCGCACGGTGCCGGTCGAGGAGGTCGTCGAGGGCGACGCCGCCGCGGAGTTCCCGCACTCGCTCGAGCTCTGGCTCGAGCGGGCCAAGGGGCTCTACGCCGACACGAAGCACCGGAAGGAAGGCATCGTGGTGCGCCCGCTCCACGACACCTGGTCGGCCACGCTCGGCGGCCGGCTGAGCTGGAAGGTCATCAACAACGACTTCCTGCTCAAGGACGAGGACTGAAAGCTAAACGGGGAGAACCAGCTCGCGAGGGCTGGGCCGCGAGAGCGGTCTCCCTGTCTCATGGGGTGGCCTAACAGAAAGGCGCGCGGCCCGGGCCCGCGAGATTGCAGGTGCAAGTCCTGTCCCCGTGACCAAGAAGAACGAGGAGCTGTAGTTCAACAGCAGAATGCTGGTGTGACATGCCAGCGACGAGGGTGCGATTCCCTCCAGCTCCACGACGAAGTCTCCGGGGTGTATTTCAACAGAAGATTGCTCGCTTCGGGAGCGAGTGGCTGGGGGTGCAAGTCCCTCCACCCCGACTGATTCATGGGGCCGTAGTTCAGCGGGAGAATGCTGGCTCGGCATGTCGGCGACGAGGGTTCGAATCCCTCCGGCTCCACGATCCACACGAGCTCGCTCGTGTTCATCCGTCCGCGCTGCGGACACGTCGTTCCTCTCTTGCCATGGCCTCGGGTACGTCTGGTGACGTTGGGTGACTGTCTATCACCTTCAGGCGGGTTCGATTCCCGTCGAGGCCGCGAACGTTTGGGCCTGTCTTCTAGCGGAAGGATGCTGTCCTCGCACGGCGGCGACACGGGTTCGAATCCCGTCTGGTCCACCACTCTCGATACGCGCTCGTGGCCGAACAGCGAGGCACCTGATTGCAACCCAGGTCGAACCCGGTGCGACTCCGGGCGAGCGCTCGACGATATTTCGCGGCCAACGGTCTGGTGACCTGGCGGTTCTCACACAGCTGCCGTGGAGAGTTCGATCCTCTCGACCGCGACCAAGCCCCCGTGCACGGATGCGACCCGGGTGTCCGAAGCCTGGTGAGGTGGTTCGATTCCACCCGGTGGCACTCACGCATACGCCCATCTGGTGATCCAGGTCGGACATTCGCGCCCGGTAAGCGCGAGAGGAGGGTTCGAGTCCCTCGATGGGCTCCACGCATCGATTCGCCCGCGTCGTCCAGCGGTCAAGACCCCGGCTTTTCACCCCGGGAAGGAGGGTTCGACTCCCTCCGCGGGCTCTATGAGTGAAGCACAGCAGAAGCGAGACCTCGTCCTGCCGCCGGGCGGCTACGCCTACATGCAGGACGTCACCAAGGGCGTCGTGAAGACGTACACCGGGCCGACCGTGATCAACCCGACCGCGCAGGAGCGGCCGGTGATCTACGACGCGGCCACGGGAACGTTCCGGAACGCCACCTCGCTCGAGGACGCGATGCGCATCGCGCCGGTCGCGGCCGAGGGCTTCTACGTCATCCTGCGCAACCCGGCGCGCGCCAACAAGCATCCGGAGGAGGGCAGCGCCCAGCCGGCCGCCGAGCTCGAGATCGGTCGCACGATCATCGTGCCCGGTCCGGCGACGTTCGCGCTGTGGCCGGGGCAGTCGGCCGCGGTGATCGAAGGCCATCACCTGCGCTCGAACCAGTACCTGCTCGTCCGCATCTACAACGAGGACGAGGCGCGCAAGAACTGGAGCCAGGCGGTCGTGAAGCCGGCCGCCGCCGAGGGCGAGGCCCCGGCGCAGCAGCCGTCGAAGGCGCCGCCGCCCGACCTCACCGTCGGCAAGCAGCTCATCATCCGCGGCACCGAGGTGTCGTTCTACATCCCGCCGACCGGCGTCGAGGTCGTCGCCGACGGCGACGGCAAGTACGCGCGCGAGGCGCTCACCCTCGAGCGCCTCGAGTACGCGATCCTCGTCGACGAGAACGGCAAGAAGCGCTACGAGGTCGGCCCGCAGGTCGTCTTCCCGCTGCCGACCGAGCGCTTCGTCGAGGCGCGCGACGACGGCGGGCGTCCGTCGAAGAAGTTCCGCGCGGTCGAGCTCAACGAGATCCAGGGCCTGCACATCAAGGTCATCGCCGACTACACGGAGGGCGGCCGCACGCACAAGGCGGGCGACGAGCTCTTCATCACCGGCAAGGACACCGCCATCTACTTCCCGCGCGAGGAGCACTCGGCGATCAAGTACGACGGCAAGGCCAAGCACTTCGCGACGGCGATCCCGGCCGGCGAGGCGCGCTACGTCATGGACCGGCTGACCGGCGCGATCCGCGCCGTGCGCGGTCCGGCGATGTTGCTCCCCGACCCGCGCACCGAGGTCATCGTGCGCCGCGTGCTCACCGACCGCGAGTGCGAGCTCTGGTACCCGGGCAACGACGAGGCGCTCGAGTACAACCAGGGCATCCGCGCGCTGCTCGGCAACGTGCCGACGACGCGCCACGGCGTCCTCTCCGAGGGCGACGTCGAGCGCGGTGGCCGTGGCCGTCGCGGCGGTCCGGGCGGGCAGAGCGCGGCGAAGACCGTGTCGGTCAACGCGCCGTTCGCGATGGAGGCGAGCCGCGTGAGCGGCGACCAGGCGCTCGTCGCCGACGAGTTCTCGCGCGCGTCGACGTACACCCAGCCGCGCACGATCACGCTCGAGACCAAGTTCCAGGGCGCGCCGCAGATCGCGCCGTGGACCGGCTACGCCGTGTGCGTCACGTCGAAGACCGGCAAGCGCCGCGTCGAGCGTGGCCCGACGACCGTGCTCCTCGACTACGACGAGACCCTCGAGGTCCTGTCCCTGTCGACCGGCACGCCGAAGTGGGACGCCAAGACGCTCGAGACGCCGTACCTGCGCGTCGAGAACAACCGGGTGAGCGACGTGATCCAGGCGGCGACGCAGGACCACGTGCCGGTCGAGATCCGCGTCGCGTACCGCGTCGACTTCGAGGGCGACCCGATGCGCTGGTTCGCGGTGGCCGACTACGTGAAGCTCCTCTGCGATCACGTGCGCTCGCTGGTCAAGGGCCAGGTGTGGCGGCACAAGATCGAGGAGCTCCACGCGACGGCGACCGACCAGGTGCGCGACTTCGTGCTCGGCGTCGCCGTCGACGGCGTTCGCCCGGGGCTCGCCTTCGCCGAGAACGGCATGCGCGTGGTCGACGTCGAGGTGCTCGCCGTCGTCATCCGCGACGAGGCGATCCGCACGCTGCTCGACCAGGCGCAGCGCGAGGTCGTGAAGTCGAGCATCGACCTGTCGAACCAGGCGCGCGGCCTCGAGGCGACGCGGCAGCGCGAGCGCATGAGCCGCGACGAGCTCGAGGTGAAGGCGCAGACCAAGAAGCGGCAGGACGAGCTGGTGCGCGAGCTGGCGGCGAGCGAGCTGGCGACGGTGCTGGCGCGGATCGGCAACGCGATGAAGGAGCAGGCGGACAAGCAGAAGCTGGTCGAGGCCGAGCAGGCCGTGGAGGAGCTGAAGTTCGGCACCCGGCTCGAGCGCGTGAAGCGCGAGCGGGAGCAGGAGCTGGCGATCCACGCCCGCGAGCAGGAGCAGCAGCTCGAGCTCCTGCGCGCGCAGGCCGAGGCCGCGGTGCAGCGCTTCGGCGCCGTGTCGGGCAGCTTCAGCGAGGCCCTGCTCGCGCTCTCGCGCAACGAGACGCTGGTCAAGGTCGCGCAGGCGTGGGACGTGCAGCGGATCATCGCCGGCGAGTCGCTCGGCGACACGCTCCAGCGCCTGTTCCACGACACGCCGCTCCGGGCCCTCGTCGAGCAGCTCGTCCCGAAGAACGGCGAGCGCAAGACGACCGTGACGCCGCCCGGCCCGATCTCGTAACCGGCGGTCGTTCCAGGCGAAAAACTGCGGTACGAGCATGTCGAGAACGGCCGGTCGGCTCCGACCTCAGGGAAAGGAGCCGACCATGTCTGTCCGACGAGCCGAATCCAGGAGCCCCGCCATGAAGTACATGCTGCTGATGCACGCGCCCGGTGGGCCGTACGAGATCCTGACGAAGTGGGCGAAGCCGGATCTCGAGGCCCACGGGGCGTTCATGAATCGCCTGAACGCGAAGCTCGCCGAGGCCGGCGAGCTCGTCGCGGTCGCCGGGCTCGACAGCCCCGACAGGGCGAAGCGCGTTCGCGCCGACCCGCACGGCCTGCCGATCACCGACGGCGTGTTCCCCGAGTCGAAGGAGTTCCTCGCCGGCTACTGGATCGTCGAGGTGACCACGCCCGAGCGTGCGTACGCGATCGCCGCGGAGGCGTCGATGGCGCCCGGCCCCGGCGGTGCCCCCCTGCACATGGCGATCGAGGTGCGCGCGCTCATGTTCGCGCTCGACGCGCCGACGTGAGCGCGGGAACGTACCGCGATCCCGTTGCTCCACTATGCTCGGCGCGATGTCCATCGTCTCGATCTCCGGCCTCACCAAGACCTACGCCAGCGGCCACGTGGCCCTGAAAGGCATCGACCTCGAGATCCGCCGCGGCGAGATCCTCGCGCTCCTCGGACCCAACGGCGCGGGCAAGACCACGCTCATCAACATCATCTGCGGCATCGTGACGCCCTCGTCCGGCCGCGTCCTCGCCGACGGCCACGACATCGTCCGCGACTTCCGGCGCGCCCGCGCCGCGATCGGCCTCGTGCCGCAGGAGCTCTCGACCGACGCCTTCGAGACCGTCTGGTCGACGGTCCGGTTCAGCCGCGGCCTCTACGGCAAGCCCGACGACCCCGCGCACCTCGAGAAGACCTTGCGCGCGCTGACCCTCTGGGAGAAGCGCGACGCCAAGATCATGACGCTCTCCGGCGGCATGAAACGCCGCGTCCTCATCGCCAAGGCGCTCTCCCACGAGCCGTCGATCCTCTTCCTCGACGAGCCGACCGCCGGCGTCGACGTCGAGCTCCGCCACGACATGTGGAGCATGGTGCGCCGCCTCCGCGAGAGCGGCGTGACGATCATCCTCACCACCCACTACATCCAGGAAGCCCAGGAGATGGCCGATCGCATCGGCGTGATCGACAAGGGCGAGCTCCTCCTGGTCGACGAGAAGGCCGCGCTCATGCGCAAGCTCGGCAAGCGCAAGCTCGTGATCGAGCTCGTCGCGCCGCTCGAGCGCGTCCCCGACGCGCTCGCCTCCTACGCCCTCGACCTCGACGACACGCGCCGCACCCTCACGCTCACCTTCGACGCGCAGGCGCGGGCCCCGATGGGCGCGCTCCTCGCCGAGCTCGACAAGGCCGGCATCGCGATCGCCGACCTCCACACCAGCGAGACCTCCCTCGAGGAGATCTTCGTCGGCCTGGTCAAGAAGGAGGCCGCATGAACCTCCATGCGATCCGCGCGATCTATCGCTTCGAGATGGCGCGCACCTTCCGGACGCTCATGCAGAGCATCCTGTCGCCCGTCCTCTCCACGTCCCTGTACTTCATCGTGTTCGGCTCGGCGATCGGCGGCCGCATGGGCGACATCGACGGCGTCTCCTACGGCGCCTTCATCATCCCCGGCCTGGTGATGCTGTCCCTCCTCGGCGAGAGCATCTCGAACGCCTCCTTCGGCATCTACCTGCCGAAGTGGAGCGGCACGATCTACGAGCTCCTCTCCGCGCCGGTCGGGACCGTCGAGGTCCTCGTCGGCTACGTCGGCGCCGCCGCCACGAAGTCGATCATGCTCGGCGTGCTCATCCTCCTCACCGCCCGCGCCTTCGTCCCCTACGACATCGAGCACCCGATCTGGATGCTCACCTTCCTCGTCCTCACCTCCGTCACCTTCAGCATGTTCGGCTTCATCATCGGCCTCTGGGCCGACAGCTTCCAGAAGCTGCAGACCATCCCGCTGATGGTGGTCACTCCGCTCACCTTCCTCGGCGGCGCCTTCTACTCCATCCACATGCTGCCGCCCTTCTGGCAGAAGGTCGCCCTCTTCAACCCCGTCGTCTACCTCATCTCGGGCATGCGCTGGGCCTTCTACGGCACCTCCGACGTCGACGTCGTCATCAGCGCCGCGGCCACCTTCGGCTTCCTCCTCGTCTGCACCGGGGCGGTCGCCTACATCCTGCGGACCGGCTGGCGCCTGAAGTCCTGACGGAACCGCGCGCGCATGCCAAGCTGCACGGCCATGTCGCGGCCCATCCCCGACGCGGCCCGGCGTCTGGTGACGTCGAGCTTCGGCGCGCCGATCACGCGTCGCGCGCTCGAGCTCGCCACGGCAGGTCGCGTCCACGTGGTCAAGCCGCCGCCGTGGCCGGTGGTCGCGCGCCTCCACGTCGACGGCGGCCACGTCGTCACCGTCCATTACGACCCGGGCGCGGTGCACCTCCGCGGCGACTGCTCGTGCCCCGCCGCGGGCGACTGCGAGCATGCGGCGGCGACCGCGCTGGTCGTGCTCGCGCAGGAGGAATCGCACGACGAGGCCCGCGCCGACGTCGCGCAGCAAGCCCAGGTCAGCGCGTGGCTGACCGGCATCGGGCAGGTCGAGCGGGACGGCGCCGCGCCGGTACCGGCCGATCGCGTCGTCGCGTACGTGATGGACGTGAAGGAGGGCGACGTCGGGCTCACCCCCGTCGCCGCGACCCGGCTGCGTCGCGGTGGGCTGAGCGCGGGGCAGGCGATCGCCGCGCTCGCCGATCCGACGCGCGGCGCGCCGCGCTGGGTCGACGTCGCCGATCTCCGGCGGATCGCGATGCTGCGCGCGGTCAGCCGCGCGCCGGCGGAGGTGTCGCGGCTGCGCGTCGACCGGATCCACGGTGAGCTGCTCCGCGAGCTCGCCGACGCCGGCGTCCTGTTCTGGGAGTCGACGCGCAACGATCCGCTGCGCTGGGGCGCGCCCATCGTCGACACGCTGCGCTGGCGCCAGACCGGCGACGCGCGCTTCCGCCTCGGCGTCGACGCCGACGTCCTCATCGTGTGCGCGCGCGAGTGCCACTACGTCGACCCGCACACGATGGCGATCGGTGCGCTCGAGCTCGGCCTCTCCGCCGAGCTGGTCCACAAGCTGACCTCCGGACCGGCGGTGCCGGCGTCGATGCGCGCCACCGTCGACCGCAGCCTCGCGCCGCTCCTCGCCACCGCCCGGCCCGCCGCCGGCGACGCCGAGCCGCTCCAGCTGCGGCTGCACGCGTGGATCGATCACGACGATCCGGCCGTGCGCCACTGGGTCCAGCTCCAGGCCGAGGCCCTGTACGGCGACGACCACGTGCCGCTCGCCACCTGGGACGCGCCGTGCTCGTTCGCCCGCGATCTCGTCGCCGAGGGCCGCGCCCGCGCGCGCCTCGACGAGCTGCTCGCCCGCTTGCCGCACGGCGCGCGCGCCTCCACCAGCCTCGAGCTCCTCGCCGACGCTCGCCACGTCGCTCACGCCATCATCCCGGCGCTCCGCGCCGAGGGCTGGACGTGCACGCTCGCCGACGACTTCCCGCACGAGGCGCCCGTCGCCGACGTCACGTTCACCGAGAAGCTCCTCCCCAGGGCCGACGACCACGCGTGGTTCTCCGTCGAGCTCGGCGTCACGATCGCCGGCCGCACGGTGCCGCTCCTGCCGCTCCTCCTCGCCGCGATCCGCGACGGCCACCTCGAGATCACGCCCGGCGGCGTGCGTGTCCCCGGCGGCGGCGGCCTCAACGTCACGCTCCCCGAGGGCGAGCTCGTCCACGTCCCCGCCGAACGCCTCGCGCGCTGGCTGCGCCCGCTCGTCGAGCTCGAGCTCCACGGCCTCGACGACGACGGCGCGCTCGTCGTCCCCGCGCTCTCCGCCGC
>JAIOII010000363.1 GCA_019912685.1 Kofleriaceae bacterium | reverse complement strand
GCTCGGCCCCGCCGATGTCGTCGTCGACATCCGCAGCGCGTCGGTCGGCTGGGTCGATCTCATCATGGCGAGCGGCCAGTACCAGCACCTCCTGCAGCCGCCGTACACGCCGGGGCTCGAGTACGCCGGCACGGTGCGCTGGGCCGGCGCCGACGTCACCCACGTCGCCCCCGGCGATCGCGTGCTCGTCGATGGCCTGCTCGCCGGTCCGCGCTCGCTCGGCGCCTACCAGCGCTGGGGCGGCTGGGCCTCGTACGGCGTCGCGCCCGCCGCCGCCATCATCCGCATCCCCGGCGCGCTCGACTTCGACCAGGCGTGCAACCTGCTCGGCAGCTACGAGACCGCGTACCACGCGCTCGTCGCGCGCGGCCGCGTGCGGGCGGGCGAGACCGTCCTCGTCCACGGCGCCTCCGGCGCGACCGGCCTCGCCGCCGTGCACCTGGCCAAGCTCCTCGGCGCCACCGTCATCGCCACCGGTCGCTCGCCCGAGAAGCTCGCCGCCGTCACCGCCGAGGGCGCCGATCACGTCATCGCCACGCGCGACGAGGACCTCCGCGCCCGCGTGAAGGAGCTGACCGGCGGCAAGGGCGTCGACGTCGTGCACGACGGCGTCGGCGGCGACATCTCGATCGAGAGCCTGCGCTGCGTCCGCTTCGGCGCCCGCTACCTCGTCGTCGGCTGGGCGGCGACGCCGACCGTCGCGCGCGGCAAGGGCCAGCGCGGCTCGCCCAACGCGAACCACCTGCCGACCAACCTCATCATGATGAAGGGCCTCGACGTCCTCGGCTGCCCGGCCGCGATCTCGATCGTCCACGATCCGTCGCTACGCCCGCCGCGCCTCGCCCAGGTCCTCGCGTGGGCCGAGGCCGGCAAGCTCCGCCCCCGCGTCTCCCACCGCTTCGCGCTACCCGACTACCAGGCCGCGATGCGCGCCCGCTGGACCGGCGAGGTCATCGGCGGCTGCGTCCTCCACCCGTAGCGGGTAGCATCGCCGCGATGCCGCGGTGGTGCTTCCTGCTCGTGCTCGCCGCCGCCGCCGCCGCGTGCTCCGATCGCTCGCGCCCCGCGCCTGCCGCGGGCTCGGCATCGGAGGCGACCGCGGTCGCCCCGCGCGCGGCGCCGGCGTTCTCCGTCGATGACGCCATCCGGCTCTTCGAGGCGGTGGCGGCCTGCCGGCTCGAGCCCCACGGGCTCGATCACATGTGCCCCGCGCGCAACGCGCTCGACCGCGCCTACGCCACGGACATCGATCCCCAGGGCCTGCGCTACGACACCATCGAAGCGGCCGCGCGCGCGGTCGTCGCGCACGCGTCGCCCTCCGTGCGCGTGCGCGCCTTCGACCAGCTCGCTTCCGACCGGGACGAGGCGCTGATCGTGCGGACGCTCCTCGCGGAGCGCGACCCCATGGCGCTGCGCGCGATGATCTTCGTCGCCCCGACGCTCGTCGAGCACCACCCGGCCGTCGTCGACGCCGTGCTCGGGCACATCACGCACCCCGTGCCCGAGGTCCGGCTCGCCGTCCTGCGTGCGCTGGCGACCGAGTACAACGTCGCGCACCGGGGGCTGTTCGAGGCCATCGCCCTGCGCGCCTCCGACGATCCGGACGAGCTGGTCCGGGCCCACGCGTGCCTCGGCCTCGGCCTGCTCCAGGAGCCGCGCGCGGTCGCGGTCTTCCACCGCATGCTCGTGGCCACGACGCCCCCCGCGGTCTTCGACGCGTGCGGCGCGGGCCTCGTCCACGCGTGGCTCGCCGATCCCGAGCGCGAGCACCCGGTCGATGCGGCGTACCCGCGCACCCTCGCGCTCCTCCGCAAGGGCCCGCACCGCCGCGGCGCCCCCGGCGTCGCGACGATCGAGGCGATCCAGGGGCTGGTCCGCGGCCACCGCACGTTCGACGACCTGCCGCCGTGGGTCGACGTCGCCGACGCACGCGACGCGCTCGCCGCGTTCGTGGCCTCGCCGGGCGCCGACCCCGTCGCGCGCCGCCTCGCCGCCGAGGTCGTCGTCGAGCTCGAGCCCAC
>JAIOII010000362.1 GCA_019912685.1 Kofleriaceae bacterium | reverse complement strand
CCCTCGCCGTTGGGTCGGCGGCATGGTCGGTTCGCTCGAACGCCGCACCGGCCGCCGACCCAACGGCGAGGGGACGTCGCGGATCCGTGCGCTGGCCCGCCGCAGCATCGCCGGGGTCCGCGATGTCGCCGCGAACGTCGTCTACCGGCGCAGCGCCGGCATCGTCTACGCCGACGAGACCCGCGCGGGGCGCGCGCGCGCCGCCGAGGAGACGCTCCGCGAGCTCGCGTCGCGCAGCGCGATCAGCGCCGGCGTGCTGACGTCGCTCCCCGTCTACTACCGGAACCTCTTCACCGGTCAGATCAACATCAACGAGTCGTTCTTCGTCGGTCGCGACGCCAAGGTGCGGGCTGCGGGACCGGTCGTCGCAGGCGAGCGCGGCGGTGGCCTGCGCACCGCGCTGGTGTCCGGCGCGCGCGGCGCCGGCAAGTCGACGCTGTGCCAGCAGATCGCGACCGCCGCCGGTGGCACCACGCACTGGCTCTCGCCGCCGCCGGCGGGTGCGGCGACCAGGGCCGCCCTGCGCAGCGCGCTCGAGGCCGCGACCGGGATGCAGGGGACGCCGAAGCAGGTCGCCAGCCGGCTCGCGCCGGGGTCGGTGCTGGTCGTCGACGATCTCGATCTGTGGTGGGAGCGCCGCCCCGGTGGGCTCGACGCCATCGACGAGCTCCTGGAGCTCGTCGCCGACACCGGCGATCGGGTGGGCTACGTCCTCGCCGGCGGCGATCCCGCCCTGCGCGTGCTCGGGGCGCTACGTCCGCTCGCGCGTATCGTGCAGACCCGCGTCGAGTGCCAGCCGCTCGCCGCGCGCGCGCTCGAGCAGGTGATCATGGCGCGGCACTCCTCGACGGGCGTGCGCCTGCGTCTCGGCAGCCGGAACGGGGAGGGCATCGGCTCGCTGGCGCGCGCGCGCCTGTTCGACGCCCACTTCGACTACGCGCTGGGCAACGTCGGCTTCGCGCTGCGCTCGTGGCTGGCCCACGTCGATGCCTACGCCGACGACGTCCTGACCATCCGGGTGCCGCGCGTGCTCGACTGGGACGCGATCGACGACCTGCGCGCCGAGCACGTCGCCATCCTGGTCGAGCTCGCGCTCCACAAGAGCGCGAGCTCCGAGAAGCTCGCCCGCACCACGGGGCGCGCGGAGTCCGTGCTCGCCGAGGCCGTCGCCGATCTCTGCGCGATCGGCCTGGTCACGAAGAACCGGCGTCGCGTCGTCCAGATCAACCCGTTCGTCCACGTGCCGGTGACCGCCTGGCTCGACCGGAGGCAGCTCGCATGATCGAGGCCATGCTGTTCCTCGCGTTCGACTGCGTCGTGGTCCTGGCCGGCGGCGTGCTCCTGGCCATCGTCTTGCGGTTCGGTCGCGCCGTGCTCGACGCGATCCCGTGGTCGCGCGCCGGCCTCGACGTGGTCGGGCGGTCGGCGCCGGTGATCGGGGTCGCGCTCGTCGCCGTGTACGGCATCCTCGCGGCGCGCTGGGTGCTCGGCGACGGCGACCGCCAGACCCAGCTCGCGTTCGGCGCCGTCGTCATCCTCCTCGCCGCGGCGTCGTGGCCGGCGCTGCGCGACGCGTTCGCCGGCGTCTTCCTGCGCGCCGGCCGCGCGCTCGCGGTCGGCGATCGCGTGCGCATCGGCGACGTCCGCGGGCGCGTGCAGCGGCTCGGTCAGCGCGCCGCGGTGATCGAGACCATCGACGGCGAGCTCGCGATCGTCCCGTACCGGGTCGCGGCCTCCGCGACGATCTTCCGCGAGCCCGGCGACGAGCCGCGCGACGGGCGCACGCCGTTCCACGTGTTCCGCGCGCCCGTGCCCGAGGATCGATCGGTGCCCGAGGTGAAGCGGGCCGTCATCGAAGCCGCGATGCTCTGTCACTGGTCGTCGACGGGGCGGTCGCCCGAGATCGCCGCGTGCGACGACGGCCACGTCGAGATCACGGTGTTCCCGATCGACGCCGATCACGTCGCCGACCTCGAGCGCGTCGTGCGCCGCGCGCTGACGGCTCCCATCGCCCGTCGTCCGAGGAGCTCGTAGCGCGACCGCGCGCGCGCGATCAGACCGGCTCGGCGCGGCGGATGCGGGCCGCGAGGTCGACGGTCGCGCGCTCGGGCGCCGCGTCGAGCTCGTCGTCGAGGACGGCGAGCAGGTGGCCGTACTGGTCGAGGGCGCGCTCGCGCTGGCCGAGGCGCGCGTACGCGGGCATCAGGCGCCGGTGGGCGTCCTCGCGGAGCGCGTCGACGAGGATCAGGCGTTCGAGCACCTCGATCGCCGCGGCCGGGTCGCCGGCGTCGAGGTGTAGCCCGGCGAGCCCGCGGG
>JAIOII010000361.1 GCA_019912685.1 Kofleriaceae bacterium | reverse complement strand
GCTGGTGTTGCGCTCCGGCAAGGCCGAGGAGAGCGAGCGCGCGCTGCGGGCCCTCGCCGCCAACGGCGGCCGGATGTGGGTCGAGCAGCTCGCCGATGACGAGCATGTCGGGCTCGCGCAGGTGGCTCGGCGCGGCGCCGTGGCTGGTCTTCGACCGGGGCGCGGGCGCGCTCCTCGACGGCAACGGCGCGACGGTCGCGCCGCTCGAGCGCATCACCCTCGAGCAGGTCTGGCAGGCCGGCTCGTCCTCGAAGGCGCTCGCCGTGCGGCATCCTGATGGCCGGGTCGTCATCGCGCGCGGCAACCCGTTCGGAGACTCGATCGACGCCGTCGAGCACGCGCTCCGTCAGCGCCTCGGTACCCGCTGAGACAGCCAGCGCTCAGCTTCCGACGAAGACCTGCAGCCGCCCGCCCTCGTCGTCGAGCACGATCGACTCGATCACGAGGTCGTCGATGACGTGCAGCGCCTCGCCGTACGGCCCTCGCACGCGCATGTTGTCGAGGTCCGCCATCGGTTCGGCGACCGCACCCTCGTACATCGTGCGGTACGCCGCGCGGATCGCGTCGATGATCTGGCGCAGGGTCACGCCGTCCTCGCCGCGCACCTCGCCGTGGAACGGCTTCTCGAACGGGTAGTCGAGCGTGAGCTGGAGCGCCGGGCGATCCGTCACCCGCTCGTCGAGATCGTCGAGCTCGGTCTCGACATCGTCTCCTTCCACCTCGATGCCGTGGATGTACTCCGCATCCGCCACAGCGATCTGCCCGTCGAAGATCAGCCGCTTCGCCATGACCCGAGTGTACGCCGCCGCCGTCGGCTACGGTGACGGCGCGGCCGACACGGCGGGCGCCGCCAGCGCCTCGCGGATCGCGCGCTCGACCGGCGACAGCTCGCCATCGACGCGCCACGGATCGACCGGGATGCGCGGCAAGAGCGGCGGCTGCGCCAGGAACCGCGGCTCGCTGCCGCGATGCGGTTGCGCCGCGTGCACGAGGAACGGGTGGCACAGGTACACGGTGCCGGCCGCGCCGACGGCGAGCACCTCGCGACGCCCGGCGGACTCCGCGAAGCCGTTGCCCGCGAGCTCGCCGAGGGTGAGGCCTCGCTCTCCGTGCGGCGCGAGGCGGCGCGCGAGGTCGACGTGCGACCCGGCACGGATGCGGGTCGGCGCGTCGGCCTCGCCGACGTCGGAGAACAGGAAGAGCATGAGGAGCGCGCGGCCCTTCGACGCGACGTTGACCCGCCACTGCAGGAAGTCCGACTCCTCCTCCCACCCGAAGCTCGCGTCGACGTGCCAGCCGCAGTCGCCCGGGTCCTCGGCCGACGGGAAGCGGATCGGGAACGTGCCCAGGCTGCCGCGCGGGAGCCACCGGCCCGGTCCGACGAGCGCGTCGTACGCGGCGACGAGCGCGGGCGTCGACGCGGCCTCGCGGAACAGCGGATGCGGGATCTCGCCGAGGCGCACGACGGGACGCGTCCACGTCGCCGGATCGTGCTCGTCGCACCCGGTCGCGCGCCACAGGATCTGGCGGCACGCCTCCGCGAGCTCGCGCGGGAACGCGTCGTCGAGACGCACGCTACCGTCACGCACGAACGCGTCGATCTGCGCCTCGGTCAGCACGGCCCGGAGCGTAGATCATGTCACCTGCGGTGGCGGTGCGGTGCGACGCGGCGCGCCGGGCGCTACAGGTACGGGTCGAGGTCGGTGCCGTTCTCGGTGCGCATGCACACCTCGCCGAGCCAGTGCTCGAGGCTGCGGAACGGCCGGGCCTCGCGTTCCTCGTGCGACAGCTCGGCGAGGTGATAGCGCTCGCCCGGGACGCCGAACACCGCGACCACGCGGTCCCCGTTGGCGAGGATGCCCAGCTCGATCGCGTCGGTGCCCTCGCCCAGCGCGTATGCATCCGTGACCCGCCGCGGCGCGGCGTCGAGCCACGCCTCGTAGATGGCGATGACGCCCGGATCGGCGTGGGTGGCGCGGAAGTGGAGATACGCGTACAGATCGTCGTCCATCGGAAAGGCGAGGAGCTCGGCGATGCCCACGTCGGGCGCGCGCTCGCCGAGCTTGCGCGCGGCGAGCATGTCCATCAGCGCCCGCACGTGTCGGCCGGTGGCGCGCCGCGCGCA
>JAIOII010000360.1 GCA_019912685.1 Kofleriaceae bacterium | reverse complement strand
GCTGTCGCGCTCGCCGCCTGCGGTCGCTCGCCGTCACCGACCCCGCCGCCGGCGCCGGCCGTCGTACCCGACGGCCCCGGCCAGGTGCTCGACGCGTCCTTCGCGTCGGCGGCCCTCGGCGTCAGCAAGCGCTACAAGGTGTACCTGCCCGCGGGCTACGACGCGCTCGCGTCGCGCCGGTACCCGGTCGTCTACATGCTGCACGGCCTCGGCGGCGACGAGACCAACTGGGTCGACGGCGGCAAGCTCGACGCGGTCGCCGACCAGCTGCGGCTCCAGGCGATCGTCGTCATGCCCGACGGCGACGACAGCTTCTACGTCAACTCGGTGACGCCGCCCGACCAGGCGGCCTGCCTCGCCGCGAAGCCGCCCTTCTCCCGCGAGCAGCGCGCCGAGGACTACTGCGTCGCGCACGCGCGCTACGAGGACTACATCACCAGGGACCTCGTCGGCCACGTCGACGCGACCTACCGCACGATCGCGGAGCGCCGCGCCCGCGGCATCGGCGGCCTGTCGATGGGCGGCTTCGGCGCGCTCCAGCTCGCGATGCGTCACCCCGAGCTCTTCGCCGCCACGGCGTCGCATTCGGGGCTCGACGCGCTCCTCTACGCCGGCCCGCACCCGTACGCGAAGGAGAAGGTCGTGCTCCTCGAGGACGTGACCTCGTGGGGGCGCAGCGTCGGGATCATCGGCGCGCACATCCGCGCCATCTTCGGCGCCGACGTCGCCAACTGGCGCGCGCACGATCCGGCGTGGCTCGCGAAGGAGCTCGACGACGGCGAGCTCGCGATCTACCTCGACTGCGGCGCCGAGGACCGCCTCTTGCTCCAGAACGGCGCCCAGTACCTGCACGACGTGCTGCTGGCGCGCGGCGTCGCGCACGAGTGGTACCTCGGCCCGGGCGACCACGACTTCGGGTTCTGGGGCCAGCGCATCGACGACAGTCTCGCCTTCTTCACGCGGTCGCTCGCGCCGGCAGCTCCTTGACGTAGAGGCTCTGCGACGGGAACGCGAACGAGCTACCGGCACCCTCGACGACGCGGATGAAGGCGAGGAGCACCTCCTCCCGCAGCGCGCGGAACTCGGCGAAGTCGGTGGTCAGGAAGAACGCGATCACCTCGACGTCGAGCGAGGAGGCCCCGAAGCCCATGAAGCGGACCTGGACGTCGTCCTTCTCCTCGCGGCGGACCCGCGGGTGGTCGTTCAGGACGCGACGGATCCCGTCGAGGATCGCCTCGAGCTGCGCGCCGGTGGTCTCGTACACCACGCCGATCACGATCCGGAGCCGGATGCGGTCGCGCTCGGCGAACGTCTCGACGCGGGCCTCCGCCATCTGGGCGTTGGGGATCGAGACGACGGTGCGGTCGATCGTACGCACGCGCGTCGAGCGCAGCCCGACCGCCTCGATCGTGCCGAGCACGCCGTCGACGTTGACGAAGTCGCCCTCGCGGAACGGCTGATCGATGCCGATCGAGAAGGCGCCGAACAGGTTCTCGACGGTCTTCTGGCCCGCCAGCGCGATCGCGATGCCGCCGATGCCGAGGCCGGCGATGAGCCCGGCGACCGGATAGCCGAGGTACGAGAGCAGCGAGATGACCGCGATGATCGTGACCACGACCTTGCTGACGCGCATCGCGATCGGCATGAGCGAGCGGGCCGCCGGCCTCGCCTTCGCCCACTCGCCGGCCGTCGCGCTGCGCTGCACGCGATCGAGGGCGCGGAACACGGTCCAGAACAGGCACAGGAAGATCAGCGTGCGTACGGCGGCGCTCGCGGTCTGTGCGGTCCTCGCGTCGAGGGCGATCGCCTCGAGCAGAGCGCGGAAGATGATGAGCGACCACGTCCAGCGCAAGGGCGGCGTGACGACGTCGACCGCGGCGTCGTCCCAGCGGACGCTGGTTCGCTGCGCGACGCGTCCGAGGATGAAGCTCGTCAGCCGGCCGAACAACGCGCCGGCGGCGACGCTGACCGGCACGAGCGCGAAGACCGCGACCCACTGCCACCAGAGGAGCCCCAGCGGTCCGCCGCCGAGGAGCCAGTCCGGCATGCGTTCGTGAATCCAGTGATCGGGCGGAGGAGCGCTCATGCGCCCGAACGTACAGCTACGGCAGGGCTTCGTCGAACGAGACCCCGCCGACCTGGGTCTCGCAGCCGTCGCGGATGATCTCCTCGGTGCCGAGGTCGAGCTCCTGGAACGCCACGTTCGCGAGCGAGCCGACGAGCGATCCCGTCGTCGACGTGATCGTCACGGTGCCCGCGCGCTGGAAGTAGAACTGCGTCGGGCCCTGGCCGGCGACGATGTCGCCGATCACGGTCACGCACACGCCGCACGTGTTGTAGTCGAGCTCGGCGCCGGTGAGCGGGTAGGTGCCCGGCTCCGGGTCGCGCCCGGCGAACACGCCCTTGCCGCCCTTGAGCTGCACGAAGACGACGTCGCGCGTCGCCGCGTCGCTCGCGACGGTCATGCTGACCGCAAGGATGCGGCTGCCGACCGCGCCGCTCACCATCGGCGTCCCGTCGCGCGCGCCGAGCTGGCCGAGATCCGAGTCGACGGTGCAGGTGCGGGGCGCGGCGTCGATGCCCGGAGCGGCGTCCACACCCCCGGTGTCGTCGGGGTCGCCCGACCCCGAGCACGCGGCGAAGAGCAGGAGCGGCAGGCACATCGAGCGGCGGTCTCGAGTCATGGGCGCCTGGGAAGCAACCGACGTGCCACCGCGATCACGCGGCTCGCTTGCGCTTGCGGGCGAGCTTCGCCTCCTCGACGGCGCGCCGCTCCTCGGGGGTCCAGCGGAGCTGCGCCGGCTTCCAGACCCACGCCGCGTTGATGGTGAAGAAGAGGTTGGCGGCGGCCATCGTGTACATCGCGTGGTCCGGATGGCGCGCGGCGACGACGAACGCGACGAGGTAGCCGAGCGTGCTCGGCGCGATGCGGCGATCGATGGTGATGGAGATCATCCCGCCGAGCGCGAACCAGAGGAGGATCATCAGCACCTGCGCCGTGGTCACGGGCACGTCGAGGTACCAGCACCCGGTCCACAGGGCGATCTGCGTGACGAAGAGGTGGAACGTCGTCACCATCAGGCGGCGGTTGATGACGGTCTTGAACATCGAGTCGCGCGCCCACAGCGCGAGCCCGCACGCGAACGCGAGGAGCGCGATCGACCAGGTGATGTGCTCGGCGTGGGTGCGCGTGCGGACGAGGTCGGGCTCGAGGGCGCCGGCGAGCGGCGCGAACGTGAAGATCACGCCGAGGATCAGGGTGAGGAACATGCGCGTGCGCGTCCCGATCTTGTGGTCGAGATCGCGCTGCATGGCGTCGAGCGCGGCCCGGCGCGCGCCTCGAGGTTGTCGCGCCACGCCGAGAGCGCCTCGTGGAAGCCGAACTTGCACGCGCCGTACAGGCGATAGATCTCCTCGCGCTCGCGGCCCGGTGAGCCGGCGGGCAGCGCGAGGCGCGCGAGGAGCTCGACCTTCCTGTCGGTCGCGAGCGCCGCGAGCCGGGCCGAGCCGCGGTGCTCGAGGTAGCTCGCGATCGCGAGGCGCAGCTCGTCGATCGAGGCGTGGCGATCGTCCGGGTCCGGCGCCATCGCCCGGAGGCAGATGCGGGCGAGCTCGGGTGGCGCCTCGGGCGGCAGCTCCGGCTTCGACGCGATCACGCTGGTCACGACCTCGAGCGCGGTCTTGCCCTGGTGGGGCGGCCCGCCGGTGATGATCTCGAAGAGCACGGCGCCGGCGAGGTAGACGTCGGTGCGCTCCGAGAGCGGCGGCCCGCCGTCCCGGCCGAGCATCTCCGGCGCCATGTAGCAGGGCGTGCCCGCCATCTCGTCGGCGTCCTTGGCGAGCGGCAGGCGGCCGCTGCCGTCGTCGCGCAGGCTGACCGCGATGCCCCAGTCGAGGAGGTAGACCTCGCCGAACTCGCCGACCATCACGTTCGACGGCTTGAGATCGCGATGGACGATGCCGCGGCTGTGCGCGAAGCGCAGGGCGTTGAGCACCTGGAGCAGGATGCCGAGGTTCCACGCGAGGAGGTCGTGGGCGCCGTACGCGGCGCTCACGTGGTCGCCGTCCTCGAGGATGTCGTGCCACGACGCGCCCTCGATGCGCTTGAGCACGATGATCGGGCTGCCGTCGTCGTCGAGCCCGACGTGGTGCACCGGCACGATGTTGGGATGCTCGAGCGCGCCGGTGACCCACGCCTCGCGCAGGAGATCGAGCGCGGCGGCCGCGTCCTGCTTGTCGCCCTTGAGCGTCTTGACCGCGACGGTGCGGCCGAGCGCGGTCTGCTCGGCGAGGCGGATGATGCCCATCCCGCCCTCACCGATCGTGACCCCGGTCTTGAGCTGCGCCGACGCCCCCGGCGAGAGTCCCGAAAGTTGCTCGAGCATCGCCATCGCCTTGCGGCCGCCCGTCGAGCGAACTTTCGTTGGGAAGATGGTGGAACCCGGCTCCTGTCGCAGGGTTCGGGACGCGTCGACGGCGAGCGTCTCGAGCCAGGCCTCGATGTCGCTGGCCAGTCCCTTCCCGGTAGCCATCGGTGAGACGACTTTACCTCATGGATCCGCAGCGGCGCCCGGGCGTAGGCTGGGAGAGATGAGGGTGGTCACGCTGGTCCTGGTGACGTGCGTCGGTGCGCTCTGCGCGTGCGCGAGCGGCTTCGAGCGGCACGGCGACGATGACGACGACGACGTCCCGCGCTTCGACGCGCCTGGCGGGGGCGGCGGCGACGGCGGTGATGGCGGCTTCACCGTCGACGCGCCGGGGACGATCATCGACGCGCCCGGCACGATCGTCGACGCGCCGATGCAGACCGATGCGCCGACGACGGGCGGCGTCACCTGCCCCGACACGATCGACTACTACTTCCGGGCGATCGACGAGATCGCGAACAACCCGAACTTCGTCGACTGCACGAGCGGCGCCGACTGCTCGTCGTCGCAGTGCTGCTACGGCCAGCTGGTCTGCGTCGCGTATCCCTGACGTCCAGGCGTCAGCGGCGCGTCGTGCGGGCGACGGCGAGCAGGTTCTCGCCGAGGCGCGCGCGGTGGAAGAGGCGCTTGGCGCGCGCCGCGCCGCCGCCGGCGGTGCGCAGGAGCACGACCTCGAAGCCGGCGCCGGTGAGCGCGCGCGCGAGCGTGCGCGGCGAGAAGTACGAGAGGTGGATCGGGAAGGCGCGGTGGCGCTCGTCGGCGCCGAGGCGCGCGCGCGTGAGCGGGGTCGAGAGCCGCGCGCGCAGGGACGCGACGTTCGGGACCTCGACGCACAGCCAGCGCACGCGCTCGGCGAGCTGGCGCAGGACGCCGCCGGCGTCGCTCACGTGCTCGAGCACGTGGCTCATGACCGCGCCGTCGAACGTGCGGCGGCCGAGGTCCTCGATGCGGGCCACGCACTCGATGCCGAGGGCGCGGCACGCCGCCTGCGCAT
>JAIOII010000359.1 GCA_019912685.1 Kofleriaceae bacterium | reverse complement strand
CCCCAGAGCGCGAGCGCGCGCGTCGGGACGCCCTGGCCGTGCGCGCGCCGGGCGTCGTCGAGCGCGACCCGGTACTGCACCTCGAGGCTGTCGACCGTGGCGGTGGCGGCGTGGAGCGTCGGCCCGAGCGGCCGGCCGTTCACGACGAGCTCGGGGTTGGTCGTCGCGCCGAGCCGGAACGCGCGACGGCGGTTGGCGTCGAGCGCGGCCTGGACGGCGTCGTCGAGGTGCGCGCGCTCGGCGGTGGACCGGCTGAGGCCGACCTTCACCGCGAGCTCGATCGTCGCGGCCGGGCTCGGGGTGAGCGAGACGGCGGAGAGGGCGTCCATCAGCTCGAAGAAGCGGCCGCGGCGGTGCGCGGCGAGCGCGATCTCGGGCGTGTTGGTGTTGCGATCGAGCGGCCGGAACACCGCGCGCACGCGCGTCGGGTGCTTCTCCTGCAGCGCCTTGAGCGTGCGGTACGCGTCGTGCGCGGGGCCGACGCCGGGCGTGAAGAAGAGCTCGATCGTCACGAGGGCGTCGCGCGGGCCGAGCGCGGGCGCGTCGTCGACGACGTGATGCGGGACACGGACCGCGCGACCCGGCGAGGCGGCGGCCACGGCGGGCAGACCTGCGGCCGCCACGAACGCCGCCAGCAGGAGCCCGAAGGGTCTCACTCGCTAGATGATACCTCGCGCTCGGCGGGCTCGCCGGTCGGTAGCTCGGCGTCGTCGGCCTCGTCGACCTCGTCGTCCGGCTCGACCTGCGGCCACATCACGATGAAGTAGATCGCGGCCGACACGAGGAGGCCGAACAAGATGGCGAGCGCGAATGGTTCCCAGACCACGGCGTGCGCACGGTAGCGGGGAATGCCGGCGCGCGCCACCGGGTTTGCTGGTGTAAGGTCCGCCCGTGGCGCTGCCGTTCTTCGATCTGCCGACCCTCGACCTCGGCATCCCGCTCCAGCCATTCGGCATCATCGTCGCGACCGGCGTGCTGATCGGCGCCGAGATCCTGCGGCGCTACGGCTTCCGTCACAACGTCGAGGACGAGGACATCCGCTCGCTGACGATGTGGGTGATCGTCACCGGCTTCATCGGCGCGCACGTGCTCGACATCCTCATGTACGAGCAAGATCGCCTGGCCGCCGAGGGGCCGATCCTGTTGCTGAAGCTGTGGGACGGCATCTCGTCCTGGGGCGGCTTCGTCGGCGGGGCGCTCGGGTACTTCTTCTGGGTCTGGTGGAAGCGGGCGACCCCGGGCCTCATCGGCGACACGATCGGCGTCGGCCTCCTGCCGGCGTTCTCGATCGGCCGCATCGGCTGCTCGGTCGTGCACGACCACATCGGCCGCGCGACGTCGTCGAGCCTCGGCGTCGACTACCCGCGCAGCGAGCTCATCGCGCGCGGCTTCTACGACGAGCTCGGCGGGCAGGGCGCGATCATCCGCGCCCACAACCTCGCGTACTACGAGCTCGCGTACCTCATCCCGGTCAACATCTTCATCCTCTGGCTCGCGTTCCAGACCAGGCGCCGGCTGCCGGCCGGTCTGATCGCGGCGCTGATCGGCCTCCTCTACGCGCCGGTGCGCTTCGTCATCGAGTTCTGGCGCCTCAACACGTCGGACCCGAGGTACGCGGGGTTGACGTTCGCGCAGTGGATGTCGATCGTCGCGGTCGTCGGCTGCGGCTACGCCGCGTGGTGGCTGTGGAAGAACGGCACGCCGGCGCCGACGCCCGAGGAGCTCGGCAAGCGCCCCGGCGGCCGCAAGGCGAGCATCGCGGCGATGAAGGTCGTGAAGGAGAAGGCGGAGAAGGCAGAGGGGACGAAGAAGGGTAAGGGTAAGGGTAAGGGTAAGGGTAAGGCTGAAGAGTCAGCGGCCGCGGCGGACGGCGAGAGCAGCGAGAAGTGACGTGTCGTCCAGGGTGACCGGGGTCGCCGAGAAGAGCGCGTCCTCGCGCGCCGCGTGATCGCGGTAGCGCGTCGCCAGCTCGCGCACGGCGGCGACGAAGGCGGGGAGCGTGTCGGCGGCCGGCTCGAAGCCGTTCCAGCCGAGGACGACGTCGTGCACGTGGGCGTGCGCGGCGAGGAGCCCGGGGTGCTCGGCGGAGAGGGCGGCGAGCGGCGCCGCGAGGTCGGGGCGGGCGGCGACGAGGGCCGGGAAGACGACCTCGTCCTCGTCGCCGAAGTGCATCGGCACCGTGCGGGCGAACCACGTGACGTGATCCTCGAGCTCCTCGAGGTCCGCCGGGCCCCCGTGGCCGCTCGCGAGCTGCTCTGCGGCGGCCGCCAGGAGCTCGAGGCGGTCATCGTGGCGGCGGTGCGACGATTCGAGCTGGCCGATGGCGGTGTCGCGCATTCCGGGTTTGATTGTAGACTGCCGCGCCATGGTCGATAACGTCCTCATCATCGGAAGCGGCCCGGCCGCGCACACCGCCGCGATCTACGCCGCGCGCGCCAACCTGGCGCCGGTCCTGTTCGAGGGCTGGATGGCGGGCGGGATCGCCGCCGGCGGGCAGCTCACCACCACGACCGACGTCGAGAACTTCCCCGGCTTCCCCGAGGGCATCGGCGGCCCCGAGCTGTGCGATCGCTTCCGCGCGCAGTCCCTGCGCTTCGGCACGGTGATCCACACCGAGACCATCACCAAGGTCGACCTGTCGCGGCGGCCGTTCCGCTACGCCAGCGACGAGCGCGAAGGCCTGGCGCGGGCGATCATCATCGCGACCGGCGCGACCGCCAAGCGCGACGACATCCCGGGCACGCGCGACGGCGAGCTGTGGCAGAAGGGCGTGAGCGCGTGCGCGGTCTGTGACGGCGCGCTGCCGATGTTCCGCGGGAAGGCCCTGTTCGTGGTCGGCGGCGGCGACTCGGCGATGGAGGAGGGCACCTTCCTCACCAAGTTCGCGTCGAAGGTCTACATCGTCCACCGCCGCGACGAGCTGCGCGCGTCCAAGATCATGCAGGAGCGCGCCAGGGCGAACCCGAAGATCGAGATCCTCTACTCGCACCAGGTGGTCGAGGTCACCGGCGAGGGCGTCGTGCAGAAGACCCGCGTGAAGGATCTCAAGACCGGCGCCGTGCGCGACATCGACTCGGCGGGCCTCTTCTTCGCGATCGGCCACAAGCCCAACACCGACTTCCTCGGCGGCCAGCTGAAGCTCGACGACCAGGGCTACGTGTTGACGACGCCGGGAACGACCGAGACCAGCGTGCCCGGCGTCTTCGCCGCCGGCGACGTGCAGGACAAGAAGTACCGCCAGGCGATCACCGCCGCCGGCAGCGGCTGCGCCGCCGCGCTCGAGGCCGAGCACTTCCTGAGCGCGCACCCGGAGTGAGATGCTCGGGGTGATGAGTATTCACCCCATCGTCGCGGCGGCGCAGGCCCTCGACGACGACTTCAAGTTCTTCTCCGGCAAGCCGCCCGACGCCCACCACATCGCGGACCTCGAGGAGAAGCTCGGGCGACCGCTCCATCCCGAGCACCGCGCGCTCGTCGAGGCGGTCGGCGCGGTCGCCGTCCTGGCCAAGGACGAGGTCTGGCCGCCGCCGGAGGCGTACGAGATCCGGCCCTACTGGCAGATGATCCGCGGCATCGAGCTCTTCGGCCCGCTGCCGCCCAACCATCCCCTGTCGGTCCTGGGGGCGCGGGCGCGCGTGCCCGCCGAGCTCGTGCCGATGGGCAAGCTCGTCGGCGCCGAGCGCTTCCTGTGCGCCACGGAGGATGGCGGCGTCGCGTGGTGGTCGCGCGACGGCGTGGAGCCGGCTGCCGGGTTCGAGGCGGAGGTGCTGGCGTTCCTCGCCCAGCTCGCGATCGACAAGGATCGCGTCAAGTGCGAGGGCATCCAGCGGAGCTGAGGAGCTGAGGAGCTGAGGCGCGGAGGAGCTGAGGCGTGGAGGAGCTGAGGAGCTGAGGAGGCGTTCGCGTCGTCGGAGGTGGGCTGTCATGCCGCGAACGACGCGACCAGCGCGATATTGCGAGCAGGCCGCGGCGGTCGGCGCGGCGAGCACGATGCTCGCGGGGGCGTCTGGCGCGGGGGCCGGATCGCTCCGCGCGCGCACGGGACGCGCCCGCCGCGCCGGCGGTGGTGGTGGCGCGAGGTCCCGCCGCGGAGGTGTGGGTTCGGATGGCGCGGGCGGTGGTGGCCGCGTCGGTCACGTCCCATGCGCGACGCTTTCGCGACCCGGCGTCCCCCGCGCCGGCCGCCCCCTCCGGCGGAGCGCGCTAGTCGAGATGACGATCGTGGAGCGGAGGCGCAGATGGCGGAGCGTGCGGCGGACGATGGGAAGAACGAGGCAGCCGCCGCGCGCCAGGCCGCGCGATGCTTGCGTTTGCGGAGCGTTGGCGTCGCGGCTGGAGTCCATGGCGGACGCGCATCGTGAGCGCAACCGCGGCGGCATCGGCATCGGTAACGGCATCGGCAACGGCAACGGCATCGACGGATCGTGCGCGCGCGACCGACTGTCCGCATTTCGGACAAACGAGTCGCACGCGCTCGAGAATCATGAACGCGTCGTTCGAAAGTTCTTGACAGCTGTCGGAGGCGCGCGAGGGGCGTCGTCGAGAACCGGCGATCGATCGCGTGCTAGTGCGCGTGGCTTCGCGCTGGTTGCACGAGAACGCTCGTCGGGTCGATTCGCGATTCCGGAGGCCGTCGCGTGCGTCTGAGCGCATCCTGAGAGGCCAAAAAAACGCGTGGTAGAGGAAGTCATGCGCGCGTTCACGTTCGACCAGGTTTCCGATGACACGTTGCTCGGTGAGCTCGCGGCGCTGGTCGCGAGGGACCGGGAGACCACCGCCGCGTTGCTCGCGTACCTCGCCGAGGTCGACGAGCGAGCGCTGTACCTGCCCGCGGCCTGCTCGTCGATGCACGCGTACTGCGTGAGCGTGTTGCACTTCGCCGAGGAGGTCGCGTTCAAGCGGATCCGCGCCGCCCGGACCGCGCG
>JAIOII010000004.1 GCA_019912685.1 Kofleriaceae bacterium | reverse complement strand
CGTTGATGCCGTCGCCCACCATGATCACGTCGCGCGCTCGGCCGTGCGCACGATGCGCCGCAACCTGGTCGCGGCCGCGGCCTACAACGTCGTCGCCATCCCGCTCGCCGCCGGCGCGCTCGCGCCGTGGGGCGTCACCGTCTCGCCGCTCCTCGCGAGCGCGCTCATGGCGACGTCCTCGGTGAGCGTCGTCGTCTCCAGCCTGCTCTCCGGAGGCCGCACCCGATGAAGCCGCAGCCCGCCCGCAAGGCCCACGGCGTCGACCCCGACGCGCGCACCCGCAACCTCAACCGCCTTCGCCGCATCGAGGGCCAGGTCCGCGGCATCGCGAAGATGGTCGAGGAGGATCGCTACTGCATCGACATCCTCGACCAGGTCGCCGCCGTCGAAAAAGCTCTCCGCGCCGTCTCCGCCGAGCTCGTCAAGAACCACCTCCGCCACTGCGTCCGTCACGCCCTCGCCGGCCACGGCAACCCCGACACCATCATCGAGGAGCTCACCGACGCCCTCACGCGGGGGACACGCTCCTAGGATGCAACACCCCAACATCGCTGCGCTTCTGGACCCACTTGCGTCGCCAGAATGGGGGACACGCTCCTGGGTCTCAACGCGCCGTGATCGTTCGCGTTTTCGACCCACTTGCGTCGCGACTGCGGCCAAGGGGCGCGACGTCGCTCGTTCGCGACGCAACTGGGTCGAAAAGAGGAGTGATTTCAGCGTGCTGGGAGGGGGGAGCGTGTCCCCCGTTGTCGCGACGCAAGTGGTGCGAAAAGCGGAAGGGTTTTCGCTTGTTGGGAGGGGGGAGCGTGTCCCCTCTCAGAAGAGGAGGGTGGCGTTCACGCCGACGACGTAGTTGAGGGCGGAGCCGGTGCGGTAGCGGTGGCCGACGAGGTCGGTGAGCGGGACGTGGAGCGGGTTGACCTCGGGGGTGCCGGGGGTGACGAGCTCGTCGTCGAGGAGCTCGCAGCCGGAGGTGCCGGAGCCGGAGCACTCGGGGAGGTCGACGCCGGCGTCGGTGAAGGTGATGACGTGCTCGTTCTCGGCGGTGAGCTCGAACGCGGCGGAGAGGCGGAACTTCTGGCCGACGGCGATGCGCGCGGCGACGCGGCCGCCCATCTCCATGTAGTTCTCGATGTTGGTGATGCCCGGGTGATCGAGGGCCTGCACCATGTCCTGCGTCGGATCGGCGTCGAGGATCAGCGGGCCCGTGCCCGACGCGTCGCCGGCGAGCGCGAACACCTCCCACATCTCGGAGTAGTTGCGGCCCTCGAAGTGCCCGACGATGCGCGCCGACAGCTCGATCGCGAGGCGCGCGCCCTCGTCGCCCTGGTCGACGGCGTAGCCCTCGAACCCGAAACGCAGACCGCCCTGCTGCTGCGGCCCCGTCGAGCGCGCGCCGAAGCCCGGATCCCCGAACAGCGAGTCGCTCTTCACCGACACCGGCGCGAGCCACCACGCCTCGACGTACGGCTCGGCCCAGCCGAGGCGGCGCGCCATCGACGTCCACAGCCGCACCTCCGTGACGCCGCGGCCGACGCCCGACGAGCCGTCGAGATCGTTCGCGTCGATCGTCGCCACCTTGCCGACCGGCAGGCGCCCCTCGATGCCCAGCTTCCACGTCGGCTTGGTGTCGTCGCGCAGCTGGTTCATCGGCGCCCACGTGAGGCCGAGGTGGATCTGGTCGAGGCCCCGGCGCGTCGGGCTGCGGAACACGGTCGGGTCGTCGGCGTCGAAGCCGGCCCCGCCGTTCTGCCCGTCGAAGCCCGTGCCCGGCAGGATGCCGTCGGCGAACGTGCTCGACGTCATGCGGTTCACGCACGTCGCGTCGGCGCCGTCGAAGTCGCACGGCGTGTCGCGCTGGTCGAGCTCGAGCGTGCCTTGCTGCGACAGCACGTACGGCATCGCCGCCGAGAACGAGACGTCCTTGAACAGCCCGAGCTCGAGCCGCGGGATGATCGTGTGGCGGCTGCCGGCGAAGACGAGGTCGCGTACGACCGGGATGCCGTCGACCGGCCCGGTGCCCGGACGCCCGACGTCCTCGCGCAGGATCGCGCTCCGCCGGATGTCGAGGCGGTAGTCGAGCGACAGGTGCAGGTCGAACCCGTCGCCCGGGTCGAACGCGCTCGCCACCTCGGAGTACGGACCCGCCACCGCGGGCGCACGACCCGTGCCGATGATCGCACTGACCCCGAGCGCGAACGAGACGAAGCGACGCAAGGCGCGCCGACAGTATCACGAACCGCCAGGGGACCGCCGCTACGGCAGCTCGGTGACGATGCGCACGACGATGCGTCCCACGGCCTCGACCGTCGCCGGGTCGACCTTGTCGGCCGTGTCCGTCGGCAGGTGATAGTCGTCGTGCATGCTCGTCGACAGCCACAGGTAGCGAACGCCGCGCTCGGCGAAGCTCTTGTGATCGCCGCGGTACTCGATCTGCGGGCGGATGAGCGACTCGAGCGGGCCGAAGTCGCTCGCCGCCACGATCGGGCGGCCCTCGCGCAGCGCGAGCTCCTTGGCCAGCGCGGTCAGCTCGGCCGCGCCCGGGGTCGCGAGCGCGCCGATCGCGTTCGACGGCACGATCGCCTGCGCCAGCGCGTACGACTTCGCGGACAGGAACGTCGCCCGCCCGACCATGTCGAGGTTCACCATGAGCACGGCCTCCTCGAGCGGGCGGCGCGGGTTGGCGGCGTAGTGCTGCGACCCGTGGAGGCCATCCTCCTCGGAGCCGAACGCGACCAGGATCACGGTGCGCGCCGGGCGCTGGCCGTCGCGCGCGAGCGCCGCGCCGATCGCGACGAGCGCCGCCGTCCCCGACGCGTTGTCGTCGGCGCCGGGGTGGACGTCGCCGCCGAGCACGCCG
>JAIOII010000358.1 GCA_019912685.1 Kofleriaceae bacterium | reverse complement strand
GCGCGAGCGCCGCGACCGCGCCCGCGATCCAGGGCGCGATCGCGTGGCCGGGGCGCGCGGCGTCGACGACGGTGAGCGCCACCATCGCCGCCACCGTGGCGCGGTCGAGCACCGGCACGTTGCGCACGGTCGCGACACCGGTCGCGTTGCGCGTGAACATCGGGAAGATGCGTGCCGAGAAGAACAGGATGAGGAGCGTGCTCAGATCGACGAGCACGAACGCCGCGCGCCATCGCCAGCCCGGCGCGTAGCCGAGCACGTCGAGGTGCATGGCGAGGTTCGCGCCCCAGAGCGCGATGACCAGCACCAGCACCGGATAGTTGCGCCGGTTCTTCGTGGCGAGGAGCGGTCGCCCGATCGCCACCGCGAGCGCCGGCAGGAACGCGAGATCGAGCGCCGCGACGGCCGCCTCCGGCAGGCTCGCCGCCGCCGCGAAGGCCACGCGCCCGCCGAGCCACAGCGCGGCGAGCCCGACGAGCGGCCAGCCGACCGCCGTCTCGCGACCGGTCCAGTTGCCGACCGCCGTGAGCAGGAACCCGGCGATGACCGCCGCGGTGTAGCCGACGAGCATCTCGTGCGCGTGCCACGTCATCGGATCGAGGTAGCCGTCGGGGCGGATCACGCCCTCGATCGCGAACAGCCACGCCGGCACGATCACCGCGGCGAACACACCGGCGAGCAGGAAGAACGGACGGAAGCCCTTGGTGGCCCAGGCGGGCACCCCCGGCGCGGGCTCGGGCGGGGCACCGGCGAGACGAAGCGACGTGGCCATGCCCCGGTGTAGCGCAGTTCGCGGCGGACGGTCCCCGGACCGCCGCGTGGTACGGTGACGCATGGACCGCGCGCGGCGCCGCCGCGGCGTTCGCGACCGCCGCATCGACGTCTACGTCGACGGTCTTGGCCCGATCGTCGCGCCCAGCCCCGCCACGCCGCAGGACTGACGCCCACCGCCGCGCAGCTCACTCCAGCACGATGTCCGCGATCTTGATCCGGTGGTTCGAGTCGCGCATGGAGGCTGGCGCCGCGTGGACTTCGAAGTTCCGCCAGGTCGGCGCCCAGCCGGTGTAGAAGCCGGTCCACACGGTGTAGCGGCCCGGCGGCACCCACTTGGGATTGATCGTCGTCGTGACCCGATCGATCAGGATGTCCCCGGGCTGCCACGTCGACGACGAGCACGTCCCGCCGAGGGGATCGTGGTCGGCCTGGTGCCGCGCCTTGCCTCCGTCGATGTGAACGAAGACGGCCCACGCGCGATCGGGCGGCGCGATCGTGCGGTAGTAGGTCGTGATCGTGAACGGCTCGCCGCGCCGCACGGTTCCCGGCAGGTTCCAGCCGAGGAGCTCGATGATCTCGGCGCCCTCGCCCCAGACCACGCGACCGACAGGGCGCGAGGTGAGTCCCGCCGGCTCGTCGCGAACGCGCGAGGTCTGCGACGGATCGACGCACGTCGGCTCCTCGACGACGAGCGTCACGCCGGTCGCGCCTGCATCCACGTCGCGACGGGCGCCGCGCGGACCATCGAGCACGGAGACCTCGAGCCCGTACGTCCCCGGCGCGAGCGACGCGATGGTGAACATCCCGTCGATATCGGTCACCGCGCTCGGCGCCGCGTTCCAACGCCAGTCGCGCCGGGCGCCCACGCCCCATGCCTGCACGCGGGCGTCGGGGATGGCATGGCCCTCCGCATCGACCACGGTGCCGCTGATCGCGAGGCGCCGTGGATCGACGCTCACGCGCACGCCGTCGACGAACGCGTCGCCGTCCGCGAGCGCGATCGGCGCGGGCGCGGGCCCCGCGAACGGGTAAGGCATCGACGTGTCATCGCCGGCGAACACGCCCAGCACGTAAGGCGCGCCGCCGGTCATCGACGCGCAATCGAAGGCGCCGCGGTCATCGGTGACGCAGCGCCCCTCGTCGCCACTCGCGGCCCTGAGGCGGACGAACGCGCTCGCAACCGGCTGACCGGCCGCATCGACGACCATGCCCGCGACCCGCGCACCGCTGGTGAGCTCGAGGTCCAGCACGCGGTCTTCACCCTCGGCGATCTCGACCTCGCCATCGCCGAAGGCGCGCATGCGCACGTCGTCCGCGACGTAGACATGCGTGCCGGGGTAGAGCCCCTCGAGCTGGTAGCGGCCCTCGGCGTCGGCGCGCGCGGCGAGCTGCGAGGGACCGCGGACGGTGACGCGCGCGTAGGGTACGGGCGTGCCGTGACGCCGGATGGTTCCGCGGAGGCTGGCCATGTGAGCGACCTGCAGCGTCACGTCGGTCGCGGCGCCGCCGGTCACCGCGACGGTCTCGGGGCTTTTCACGACGTACGGGTACGCGGTCAGCTCGATCTCACCAGGCGGCACTCGATCGAGCACGAACGAGCCATCGGGCTGGCTCACCGCCGAATCCGACACCCCGTAGCGCGGGCGCACCGTCGCGCCGATCACCGGTTGACCGTTCCGCACCACGCGACCGCGGAGCTGCCCCGTCGCCGCCAAGGTGAGGACGAGCTCGTCGCGCTCGCCTGCGGCGAGCGCCACCGTGTGGCGCTGAGCGGTCTGCCCGCGCGCGGCCGCGCCGACCCGATGCTGCCCCGCCCGGACGCCTTCGATGCGAAAGCGTCCATCGTCGCCGGTCACCGCGAAGAGCGTCGCAGACTGCTCGGGAGGCCGCCGCCTCCCGAGGTCGGGCTCGAGCCATACCTTCGCGAGCGCCACGGGCGCGCCGTGCTCGTCGACGACGCGGCCCGCGACGACCGCCTCCGGCGTGAGCACGATGTCGCGTCGCACGCGCCCGGACGGCGTGGCTTCGATCACCGCGGCGCCGTAGCCGTCGGCCCGGACGACGACCTGGAGCGCATCGACGAAGGTCGCCATGGGCAAGACGCAGAGCGCGTAGCGCCCGTCGGCGCCGGCCTCGGTGCCGATCACGTCCTCGCGCAGGAGACGCGCGTGAGGCACCGGCGAGCCACCGGCGTCCGTGACCACGCCGTACAGCTCCGTGGCGCATGGCAAGAGGGACAACTCGAGCGCGTCCGCAGGCTGACTCGGCGACGGATGGCGCAGATCGATGCGCAGGATCGCCGCCAAGCGGCCGGGGGCCGCTGCGCCGACTGCGTACTCGCGCGCGACCTGCTCGCCGAAGTCAAAGCGCCCGTCGGCATCGGTTCGTTGCTCGAGCGCCGGCACCATGCCGGCGAGCGACAGCTCGCTGGTCAGCCGGACGAGCGCGCCGACTGCCGGCTTGCCGCCGTCGACGACACGCCCCGCGATCCGTCGCGCCCGCACGCCTTCCTGCGCGATCCATCCCGCCGGTCGATCCGCCGCGAGCGCGCGCAGCTTCGCGTACGCATCCTCCGACACGCGAGACGCGCGCGGCTGCCCCGCCGCAGCGAACGACGGCGTCACCCGCGCTTCTCCGCCGCGCGACACCGCCGGCGCCGATGGTCGCGCGAATGACCACGCGA
>JAIOII010000357.1 GCA_019912685.1 Kofleriaceae bacterium | reverse complement strand
TCGCGCGCCAGCGGCCGACGACCGCCGCCGGATCCGGCTCCGCCCACATCGCGGGCCCGGGCTCCGCGCTCGCCGACGCGGCCGCCGCCAGGAGCACGCAGAGGACGAGGCGTCGCGCCACGCCTCAGTCTGCCACGGCGCGAGGTCGCGCCGGTGTGAGCAAGTACACGACCAGGCCGGCGGCGATGGTGACGCCGCCGTAGAGCGCGTTCATCGGGTTCCAGCGGATCTGCACGTACGCCGCCCACGCCGACACCGCGACGAACAGGATCGGCGCGATCGGGTAGAGCGACGCCCGGTACGGACGCGGCGCGTCGGGGCGCTTGACGCGCAGGACGATGACGGCGGCGACCGCGAGCGCCGCGAAGATCGACAGCGTGAACCCGATGTAGTTGACCAGCGACTTCAGGTCGCCGACGAGCACGAACGCGCACGCGAGCACGCCCTGGGTGAAGACGGCGTTCGCGGGCACGCCGCGCGACGTGCGCTTCGCGAGGACGCCGGGCAAGGCGCCGTCCTCGGCCATCGACGCGTACACCCGCGGCCCCGCCATCACCATCGCCGAGACCGACGAGACGAGGGCGAGCGCGATCACGGCGGCGATCGTGTCGCCGACCTTCGCGCCGAAGAGCGCGCCGGCGGTGGCCGCGCCGACCTCCGCGATGGGCCCGGAGCCGTCGTCGCGGCCGGCGAGCATCTCGGGCGACATCGCGTAGAGGAACGTGACGTTGAGGAGGAGGTAGAGCACCATGACCACGACGGTGCCGAGGAGCAGCGAGCGCGGCAGCGTCTTCTGCGGCTGTTCGAGATCCGACGCGATGTACGCCGCCGCGTTCCAGCCGGCGTACGCGACCATCACCCAGTAGAGCGACATCGCGAAGCGCTCGCTCAGCACGTTCTCGAGCCCGCCGTGGCGCGGCGAGAGCTGCTCCCAGTCGCCCTCGCCGAAGAGGAGGCCGGCGCCGATGAAGCCGGCGATGAGCAGCACCTTGCCGAGCGTGAACGCGGCCTGCACGCGCCCGCCGATGACCGTGTCGAACGCGTGCAGGCTCATCATCGCGAGGATGAGCCCGACCCCGACGAGCTGGGCGGCGGTCTCGCCGGCGAGCGCCGGCCACACGACGCCGACGTACTTGCCGAAGAGCAACGCCGCCGTCGCGATCGGCGCCGAGAAGCCCGCGAACAGCGAGACCCAGCCCGACATCGCGCCGACCGCCGGGTGATAGGCCTGGCGGAGGTAGACGTACTCGCCGCCGGCGCGCGGCATCATCGCGCCGAGCTCGCCGTACGCGGTGGCGCCGGCGAGCGCGAGCAGGCCGCCGACGAGCCAGGCGACCAGCATCGTCGGGCCGTCGTGCAGATCGTGGGCCTGGAAGCCGCTCGAGCCGAAGATGCCCGTGCCGATCATGTTGGCCACCACGATGGCGGCCGCCGTCCCCAGGCCTAGCTTGCCGGCGCTCACGGGAACCCGTCAGCGCACGTGGCGATCGAGGAAGGCGAGCGCGTCGCGCCAGCAGTGCTTGGCGCGGGGCTGCCAGACGAGCGCGTGGAAGGCATGGACGCCGCCCGGGTAATACCGCGCTTCGCAGGGGACGTTGCGCGCGGCGAGCGCCTTTTCGAGGCGCCGCGTGTCGTCGAGGAGCGGATCCTTCGTGCCGACCGGCGCGAAGAACGGCGGCAGCGGCCGATCGAGCGGCGCGGTGCGCTCGAACACGACGAGCGGATCGGCGAGGTCGCGGCAGTCGCCGGTCGGGCACGCACGCAGGTACGATGACGACGTGCCGCGCAGCATCCCGTGCACCCACGACGGCATCGGCCGGCGCGTGAAGCGCTCGGGGCGCGAGACCTCGAGGAGCGCGCAGAACGGCATCGCGGCGCGCGGGACGACGCCGGCGTCGAACACGGCGCGCGCGAACGGCTCGTCGCGCCGCTGACACGCCGCGAGCGTCAGCGCGGTGACGAGGTTTCCGCCGGCCGACTCGCCGGCGACGGCGATGCGCCCGAGATCACCGCCCAGCGTCTCCGCTTCCTGGAGCAGCCACATCCACGCCCGACACGTGTCCTCGATCGCGGCCGGGTACGGGTGCCGCGGCGCGAGGCGGTACGAGATGTTGACGACGAGGTAGCCGTGCCGCGCGAACGCGAGGCCCATGAGCCAGTGCGTGTCCTTGGACAGGATCTGGAAGGCGCCGCCGTGCACGTAGAAGACGATGGGGAGCGGACCCGGGCGGTCGGTCGGGCGGTAGACGTCGAGCACGTGCTCGGGCGCGGCGCCGTCGGCGGCGGCGTAGGAGAGGTTGCGGAGGACCTCGACGCGGTGGCGTCGTGGCCGGCTGTCCGGATGCATCCGCCCCGCGCGGGAGAGCCCGTGGAAGACGAGGCTCGAGACCCGGTGGGCGAGGTCGTTCTGGATCCTCATGCGGAGCGTCGGCATCGTCGGGATCGTAGCCTTCTGCGAGGTCGGGGACGTAGAAGGGTGAGGGTAAGGGTAAGGGTAAGGGTAAGGCCGAGAGAGCCTGCGGCAGAGGAGCAGCCGCCGTCGAGGTCGGTGCCCCCGTCGCCGGCGTCGGCGCCGGCGTCGGGCGACATGGGTTCGGGCACGCACGGACCGACCGCGCGCTCGATCACGATGTCCTCGCCGTAGTAGAAGCGGAGGATCTCGTCGAAGGTCCGGCCCTGCGAGGAAAGGCAGTCGCTGCCGTTCTGCGACATGCACCCGCGGTTGGCGTGGTTCGACGGGTTGACGAGGCCGAGCGTGGTCTGGATGACGTCGGTCCCGGAGCGTCCCTCGTTGTACGTGACGTAGCGCTCGGTGCCGGTCGGATCGTTCGCGCCGCCGACGCACGTGACCGGATCGGGGAACGCGCCGGCGACGTAGAACGCGGCGACCTGGGTCGCCGCGGTGTCCGGCGGATAGCGCAGGACGATGCCGGCGGTCGCGGCGGCCGCTGCCGCGTGCTGAGGCCCGGGCATGCGCGCGCACGTGTACACCTGATCGCTCTGCCCGTCGCCGATGTCGCCGGTGCGATCGAGCCGGTAGTAGAGGTAGCTGCGTGCGGCGACCGCCTGCGCCTCGAGCGCGGCCTGGTCGGCGGCGCCGTTCTCGCAGTTGACGACGTGCGGCAGGTAGTCGCTCTCGACGTCGATCATCCGCGGCCCGGCGGCCGTGTTCACGAGCGCGGTGCAGTAGGCGTCGAGCGCCTGCACGCGCGTGTCGACGTCGGGGGCGCACGCTCCGAGCGCCACGAACGCGACGCCGGCGATGAGCGCGCGGGGCCTCAGGGCGCGGCCTCGAGCTTCAACCGGAGCGTGCGGCTGCGGCCCGCGTTCACGACCTCGAGCGCGACCTCGTCGCCGATCTTGCGCTTGTCGAGCACCTGGAAGAGGTCGTCGGAGCGCGTGATGGCGACGCCGTCGATCTGCACGAGGACGTCGCCGAGCACCCAGCCGCCGTCGGGCCCGCGCGTCATGCCGACCATGCCGGCGCGGCTCGCCGGTCCCCCGGGCACCACGCCCTGCACGATCACGCCCTTCACGTTGAGCTGCCGCGCGACCTGATCGCTCGCGAGGTTCACGCCCATCACCGGGCGCACGATGCGCTTGTACTGGAGGATCTGCGGCACGATGCGGTTGACCGTCGACACCGGCACGGCGAAGCCGATGCCCGCCGACGCGCCCGACGGGCTGTAGATCGCGGTGTTGACGCCGATGAGGCGGCCGTGGCTGTCGAGCAGCGGCCCGCCCGAGTTGCCGGGGTTGATCGGCGCGTCGGTCTGGATCACGTCGTAGATCGTGCGCTGGGTGATGGCCTTGATCTCGCGGCCGAGGCCGCTGATGACGCCGGTCGTGAGCGTCTGGTCGAGCCCGAACGGGTTGCCGATCGCGAGCACGCTCTGCCCGACGCGAAGCTCGGCGGAGTCGCCGAGCGCGATCTTCTTCAGCTTCGACGGCGGCGCGTCGATCTTCACGACCGCGATGTCCTTGTCGGGGGCGGCGCCGAGCACCTTGCCGTCGTAGGTGGTGCCGTCGGCGAGCGTCACGCGCGCGGTCTGGGCGTCCTGGACGACGTGGAAGTTGGTGACGATGTGGCCCTGCTCGTCCCACACGAAGCCGCTGCCGGTGCCGCGTGGGATCTCGGTGATGTCCATCGTGAACGCGTCGCGGCGCACGGCGATGTTGGTGATGTGCACGACCGACGGCGAGACCGCCTCGAACACCGAGATGCGCGCCTTCTCGTCGGCGCCGAGGTCACCGGACGGCAGCGTGACCGCGCGCGGCTCGTACACGATCTCCGGCTTCACGTTGCGCTGCCGCAGCACCGTGAACACCAGCGCTCCTGCGACCAGGAGGAGCAGCACGGCCAGCACCTTGGTCATGAGCGCCGAGTCCCGCGCCGCGGCTCGTTGAGGATCCGTCGGATGCATCGTCCGCCGAGTTTGACACGGCTCGGCGCGGGACGGCGGGGTCGCCCGCGCGTGGCGGTCAGGCGTCGACCGCCGCCCGCAGGGCCTGGCGGCCGCGGTGGGTCCGGATCTTCACCGTCGGGAGTGAGACGCCGAGCACGTCGGCGACCTCGGCCTCCGAGAGGCCGTCGACGAAGCGCAGGCGCAGGACATCGCCGTAACGCTCGTCGAGCGCGGCGAGCTCGGCGGCGGTCCGGGCCGCGACCTCGGCGCAGGCGAGGTGCTCCTCCGGGTTCTGGCCGGGCGCGCAGGCGTCGGCCACCGCGCCGAGGCTCACCATCCGGTCGGTGCGGCGCCGGCGCCGCCGGCGCAGGTGGGTGATCGCCGCCGACGCGGCGATCTTGTAGAGCCAGGTGCGGTAGCGCGCATCGCCGCGGAACCGGTCGCGGTAGCGGAACGCGAGCAGGAGCGCGTCCTGGGTCACGTCGGCCGCCGCGTCCTCGTCGCGGACGATGCGGCGGGCCACCGCGTACACGAAGCGGCGGTCCTCGGCGGTGAACGTCGCCGAATCGCACGTCGGTGATTCGTTCATACCGTTCACATTGTGACCGTTTATCTGCAAATGCAAGACGTTTTGATGGAATCTATTGCCTACATGCCCGCACCGTCGTAGACTGAAACGTTCATGTCCGCGTTGCTCTCGCCGCGCCAGCTCGCCCTCGCCATCGGGGTCAGCGAGTCCTCGCTCAAGCGCTGGGCCGACGCCGGCAAGCTGCACGTGTCACGCACCGACGGCGGTCACCGCCGCATCGCGGTGACCGAGGCCGTGCGCTTCATCCGCGACGCGGGCCTGACCGTCGTGCGCCCCGACCTGCTCGGCCTCGGCGGCCGCAGGCGACGCCACGCCGGCGAGGCCCCCGAGACCGACGCGCGCGTCATCCGCGCCCAGCTCGTCGGCCGCTTCCTCGGCGGCGAATCGATCGCCGCGCTCGCCGACGGCCCGATCGCCGACGCGCTGGCCCGCCTCGAGGAGCGCCGCGATCGCGACGCCCACGACACGCGCGGGGCCAAGAACGACATGCTGGCGCGCGTGGCGACCGACGCCTGGTCACAGGCGATCGCGGCCCTGCGCGGCCTCTGCGACGTCCCGTCCTC
>JAIOII010000356.1 GCA_019912685.1 Kofleriaceae bacterium | reverse complement strand
GTCAACGCGCAGCTCGCGAGCTTCGAGACCATCAAGAAGTTCTGGGTCGGCGACGAGCCGCTCACCGTCGAGGGCGGCACGCTCACGACGTCGCTCAAGCTGCGCCGCAAGGCGGTGTACGAGCGCTACCGCGATCGCTTCGAGGCGCTCTACACGTGAGCATCGTGTCATGACCGTCGCCAAGCACGGCCTCCTCGCCACTCTCGGCCGCCTCGCGTCGCGCCTCGGCAACGGGCTGCCCGACGTCGGGCAGACGCCGCACGACGTCGTGTGGCGCGAGAACAAGTGGCGGCTCCTCCGCTTTCGCTCCGCGCACGGCGCGCCTCGTCGCTGGCGCACGCCGATCCTCCTCGTCCCGTCGCTGATCAACCGCTGGTACATCCTCGATCTGCGCCCCGGCAAGAGCTTCGTCGAGTACCTGGTGAACGCGGGCCACGACGTCTACTGCATCGACTGGGGCACGCCCGCCGCCGAGGACCGCTACGTCACCTTCGACGACGTGTGCCAGGGCTACATCGGCCGCGCCGTGCGCAAGGTCGCCGCCGCCGGCCCCGACGGCGTGGCCCACGTCCTCGGCTACTGCCTCGGCGGGACGCTCGCGACGATCCACGCCGCGGCCAACCCGACGCACGTCGCCTCGCTCGTCGCGCTCGCCGCGCCGATCGACTTCGCGCACGCCGGCACGCTCGCGACGTGGACGCGCTCGCCGGGCTTCGACGTCGGCGCCCTCGTCGACGGCTTCGGCAACGTGCCGTGGCCGCTGATGCAGGCGAGCTTCCACATGCTCAAGCCGACCCTCAACCTCGCCAAGCTCGTGACCCTCGTCGATCGCGCGTGGGACGACGAGTTCCTCGACGGCTTCCTCTCGACCGAGCGCTGGGGCAACGACAACGTCTCCTTCCCCGGCGAGTGCTACCGCCGCTACATCGACGAGCTCTACCGCGACAACCGCCTCGTCGCCGGCACCCTGCACCTCGCCGGCCGCCCGGCGCGCCTCGACGCCATCGACTGCCCGACCCTCGCCGTCACCTTCGAGCACGACCACATCGTCCCGACCCCATCCGCCACCGCCCTCCTCTCCCTCATCTCCTCCCCCGACAAGGCCCAGCTCCACCTCTCCGGCGGCCACGTCGGCGCCGTCGTCTCCCGCAAGGCCGCCCAATCTCTCTGGCCCCAGCTCTCCCGCTGGTGGACCCTCCGCGACACCGACACCACCCGCGGCCTCGACGACTCCAACCCTTCCGCGCACTTCCCCGAAGGGGACACGCTCTAGGGTCGCAACGCTACACGATCACACACGAATTCGACCCCATTGCGTCAGGCCTCGCGCACGTACGCCAGCGTACTCCCTGGCGCCCTGACGCAATTGGGTCAAAAAGCGTTGTAATCCCGGATTGTTGCAACCCCGGAGCGTGTCCCCTGTCGGGTTGGCGCGGGGTTTCGCGCGTTTGCGCCAACGTGTCGCCGTTTCGATTGGCGCGACTCGCAAGCGCCGAATCCTTGGTGCAGCGGCCGCGGGAACGTGGGCTGCAAGGTCGGCGGAGCGTGACGCTCACGGGGTCGCGCCGCTCGATCGAGATCATGCTGCTCCTCACGATCGCATGGGCCGGCGCGCTCGTGCTGTGGGCCGGACAGCAGCAGCACGGCTACGTCTTCCACCGGATCGCGGGCGACCCCGTGCGCTACTGGCAATTCCATCTTCGCGCCGGCGGCGGCCTGACCGACCTCATCGGCGTGGTCGCGCTGACCGTCAGCATCGGCGCCCTCTCGCGCGGCACCGAACGCGCCGTCACCTACGCGACGGCCGGCTTCCTCGCGCTCTCGGCGCTCTGCTGGTTCGAGCTCCGGTTCTTCGAGGAGACACGGCTCATGTTCCACGACGTCTACGATTCCCGGATGCTCGAGCGCAGGTGGCCCGCGCGCCTCCTCCACGACGCGGCCTGGGTCATCGCGTGGTCGAGCCTGCTCGTCACACCCGCGCTCGCCGTGCTCCGCCTCCTCGAGCGCCGCACGCGGAGGCGCGCCGAGCCTCCCGCCGCGACGGCCAGGCGCCGGTGAAACGTCCGACGAGCTCGCGTCATCCCACGAGCATGGAGCTCACGGGAGCCAGACGGAGCGTCCTGCGCGGCGCCTGGTGGATCGTGCTCGCGTCGGGCGCGTGGCTCTTCGTCGTGTGGCCGATCGACGCCTACGA
>JAIOII010000355.1 GCA_019912685.1 Kofleriaceae bacterium | reverse complement strand
GCGTTCGCCGCCCTGTCGGTCCCGGCGATCTGCTGGCCGACGGTGGGCGTGTACGGTTCGGGCGCGGGAGTCGGCGACGGGAAGACGAAGGTCTCGTACTCCACGGGCGCGATGAGCTCGGCGCCCGTGGTGACGACGTCGGCGGCGAGCGTGGCGCCCGCGACCATCTTCTCGAAGCCCGGGCGCGACAGGCGCTCCGGGTCGGAGAGCGCCTCGAACTGCGCGGGAGCGAACCAGTCATGGATGGGCTCCGGCGTGGCGATCACCATCGTGCCGAGGCTCGCGCTCGATAGCTCGAAGCGATCGGTGCCGCTCGGCCGGACATGGCCGAAGCGCTCGATCGTGCGAGCGAGCGGCACCACCTTCTGGCGCACCGCGAGCGCGGCGCCCGGATCGACGCGCGTGGCGGCCTCTCCGTCGACGGGCATCGCGGTGACGACAGCACGCGCGGCGCCGACCGGCAGCGGCGTGCTCCAGCTGCGCGGGTCCTCCAGCGCCTCCTCGAGGAGCGGCCAGATCTCGCGACTCGGCAGCTCGGCGTCGCGCGGCTGACCGAACGTCGCGGAGAAGCCGACGCACAGGTCCACCAGCCAGAGGGACAGGCACGCCTCGCCGGCGACGTGCCACGGCGTCGGCCCGCGCAGCGTGCCGTCGAGGTGCACGCCGGCGAGCACCGTCGTACCGCGCCGCAACGCCACGCCGCCCCACAGGTCGGCCTGGAACGCGAACGGCAAGAACTGGAGCAGCGCCTCGAAGCCCGCGTTGCCGGTGATGTTGAGCGGCCCCGCCGCCGCGTACAGGTCGACCTGCGCGCCGACCTGCGCGGTGTTCGACGTCAGCGCCAGGAACCCGGTGATGTCGAGCCGCGGATTGTCGCCCGACCCGATCGGGATCTTGATCGGCCTCAGCGCCGGAAAGCCGGGCGGCACCCGGAACTGCGAGTGGAAGCCACCGACCGAGAGCGCGAAGCTCGGCGGATCGCCCCATCCCATGCGCAGCGCCATGTCGCCGGTGATCGGGAACCCCACGACCTGCGAGTCGCGCAACGTGGCATCGATGGCGAGCGTCTTGCGCGCGAAGTCCACGTCACCGAGCACGTCGACGTTGAGCTCGATGATCGGGTTGGCCTTCGTCGGCAGCGCCGCCGACACGTTGCCGAGCAGCGCGAGCCGCACCGGCGCCGGCACCTCGAGCAAGAGCGCCACCGTGGCTTCGACGATCGTCGGCGTGCCCCAGCCAATCTTGGCCGCCGGACCGAAGACGTGGCGCCCGGGCGACGCCGGGACGTAACTGTCAAGGTCGGTCAGGATGCGCGCCGGCTCGACATCGAAGAACAGTTCGCCGACGCCGGGGCCGCGTAGCGAGGCGCGCAGTGCCTCGACGTCGATGCGGCGGTGAACGCCGAGCAATCCGCCCAGACCGTGGAGCGTGAAGCCGAGGCCCAGCGGGATCGACGGGAAGGTCGTCGCGATCGCGGCGACCAGTGAGTACTTGCGCGCGATGCCGGGCGCCGACGCGGTGAGCAACCCGGTCGCTGCGGCGTGAATGCCGGCGACGGCAAGCTGGAGGGCGCCTGCGTACTCGCGGCGGTCGCGATCGTAGCGAACGCTTCCGCCGCCCTTGACCACTCCGGCCTCGAACGCGAGCCTCATTCCCACCGGCGGCCGGAACCCGACGTGGACGTCGAGCGGCCCGAGATTGCCGCTCGCCAGCTCGATGCCAAGCTCTACGCCGGTTCCCTCTAGCTCGAAGTCGAACGGCCCGATCTCGCCACGTAGCGTCGTGCCGACTTCCAACGCCAGCGCCGGCGGCCCGCTGCCCTCCTGCGCATTGCGCAGCTCTACCGATACCCCCGCCACCTCCACCGGCCCCAATCGCAGCCCCAACGGCACACGCGCCGCCAGTTGCGCGCTCCCGCTCACCGTCAACCCGGTCGTGCTCGACCACGACACTGCCAGCGGGAACTCGATGCGCGACTCGCTGGCCGGCAGCGCCGTGCCCACGAACCCATCCGTATCCCCGCCACCGATCACCACCGCCAGTCCCCTCGCCTCGATCGACGCGACCAGCTCCAGCTCTTCACCCGTCCCAGACACCTCGAAGGCCGCCGACGCGCCGAGCACTTCGACGCGCGTGCCATCCTCGTCGCCGATCAGAGCGATCGTCTGCTCCGGGTGGTACTCGTACGCGAGCCGGAAGCCCGCACCTGCTACCGCCTGGAGCGGTTCGCCCGGCCGCACGGCCACGCCCACACCGGCCGCGAGGTCGCCGCCGATCAAGAGCCGGCCGTCGATCAGCACGATCTCGCTGCCTACCGGCGAGCTCACCGTCGGAACCACCGCGAACCCAGGGGCCGCGCTCGCCGTCGCTGGCACCCGGATCATCATGATGCCCACCGCGAGCGGTGGGCTACGCCGCTCGACCAGGATCGCGCGCGGCCCTGCCGTGAACGAACCGAGCGCGCTAACGATCGCGGCAGGCGGCGCGTATCGATCGACTCGCACCCCGCATGTCCGCGCCAGCGCGGCCGCTGCTCGGTTCAGGCGCGCACCATCGAACGTGGGCCCGCCCCAGCCATACGTGTCCTTGAGCGATTCGATCGGCGCATCGATGTATTCGAGGAGCTTCGCCCGATCGAAGACCTTGCGTTGGTACGCTAGCCGCGGGGGCGCCCCCGCCACGGCCTCCACTCGCACGATCCCGAGGGCATCGAACAGCGCGTACCAGCCGGGGGCGTGGCTGCGCAGCTCGTCGACCAGGAGGGTGTCAATGATCTGTCCCGGCAGCTCGGCGCGCTGCTCAGGACTGAGATCCGCGGCGGTCGCCAGCGCGGTGATGGCATTCCAGGCCGCCAGCACAGACGGGATCAGCAACGTCAGGTCAGCCTCGACGCCATCGTCGCCGCCCACCGCGTTCTCGAACGCCAGCGACACCGGTCCGTGTAACGCCATGAACGATGCCGGTGCGGCGGTTACCTCCCATCCCAGGAGGCGCAGGAAGTCGACCGCCAGCTCCTGATCGTCGGCAGCGTCGACCAGCGGCAACAGCGCATCGGCCAGCGACTCGGCAAGGCTGCGCAGCGTCGCGCTCACGGCGCCGTCTCGTAGAAGAAGGTGTTGGTCTCGTCGAACCGCGGCGCGGCAGCCGGGGGACCGGACTCCGGGATGTGATTGAAAATGAGCGGCGCCTTGGTGGGGTCGAGCGTCCCACCGGGTCCGGGGTTGGCAATCGGGATGAGCAGGCTGTACTCGTACCGGCCCCCCAGGCACTCGATGGTTGGCGGGCTGACTGTCGTGTCGACAACGAACTTCCACTCCAACCCGTCAATCATGGCGGCCAGCGTCGGGTAACCGATGCGCTTGAACCACGGGAACGGGTAGATGTCCTTGAAGACATCGTCCTCCGGAAGCCACGTCGCTAGCATGGCGACGCGTCCGGCATCGGTAGCCGGGATCTCGGCGGGAGGCGGAACCGTGATGGTCTGGTGCACCACCGTGTTCGGAGGCGTAGTTGCATCTCCCTTTGGTGTCAGGATGGAGAACCCCATCAAGCCCTGCGCAAAGCGGTGACCGCCGATGTTCAAACCGAGCGGCAAGCGCCGCTCTCGCTGTACGTTGGCTGGTCGGTCATAGCGACGAACCCTTAGGGTCTTGAGCCACGCCTTGATCGAACCGAGCGCGATTTCGTTTCCGTCTGGGCGCGGGTCCGCCTTGGCGTGAAACGCCGCCGCGAGCGAGCTCCGGCTGGAGAATGGAGTCTTCTGGAAAACGTCCAGCTCGTACGCCATCCACTCGATGACCTCGATCGGCGTCGAGCCGGGCGTCCCGTTGGTCGAGACGCCGTGAAAGTGCTTGGGCGCGGTCACACGAACGTGGTTGCCGAGAGCCTCCCGGAGCTTGATGAGCCACGGTCTTGCGGTTCCGATGCTGCACCCCTTGACGTGAAACGCGCGCGCGGTCGGCTGCGGGTTGGCCGGGTCGAAGCCGATGAGGGCATCGGGAATCTCGATCGACTGGATCGGCACGTTCATTGACTCTGTAAGAGACTCGAAGTCGGTCTGGAACGCGCCAGTGAACGGGGAGACGAACCAGGCGCCTCGTTGGTTGGCGTGCCCGCCCACCACCAGTTCGTCGTTGATCGGCGGCGGGGGCGCTGCCCGCGTGTCTGCCTCCTCGATGAAGTCGTGGATCGTGCTGACGATGTCGATCATCTGCATGTTGGGCCGGCGTTCGACCAGCAAGGCCAGCCTCTCGAGGTAGTCATCCGGGGCATCGTCCGGAGGTGGCCGTGGGACCCAGCCAAAGTTACTCACGGTGTCCTTTCGACGGCCGTGGTAGCCTGAAAGGCGTGTTCAATGCACGCGTTGCTTCGCTGTTGATTGTCGGCGTCAGCTGCGGGCAGCGAGTCGAGCGAACCGTTCCTGTGCACGCACCGCCGCCGCCGACACATTCCGTGAGTGTGGCGCCCACGCGGCTCAAGCCTCCTGTGCCACACTATCTGGTGGGCGAAGTGTGCTCCACTGCTGCGCAGCCCACCTATCGCTACTTTCCATTGTTCGCCCGCAGCAATGACGGCTGGACGGATGACCAATCCGTCGCGCGAGCTCCGCTGACCGAAGCTCCCCAGCACTTCAGCGTGCTGGGGTTCGACGGCGAGCGGCACGGTAAGATGCTCACCGCCGTCGAGCGAACGCCGACCGATCCGCGAGGATTTGCCGGCGACTACCGTGGGGTTTGGAGCGTCGGCCCCTGCGGCTTCCGGCGTCCCGACGGAGTGCGGGGGGTGACGATGGGTTGCGTAAACGCCGGCGGATGTGGCATCGCCGCTGCCGTGGCGGCGCGGACCGGTCCACCGCCCGAACCGCCCGAAATCGAGCGATCGGTGAAGGAGCTGTGCGTCGCCAACGGCGCGTTGATCGGGGATCTCGATGGCGACGGCACCGACGAGGCCTTTCCGCTCAACGGATTCCGGGAACAGGAGGAGATCGCGGGCACGCCGTACGAGGGCGCTCCGTGCAAGGGGCAGTTCGCGTGGTACCGTATCCAACTCGGCACCGATATTCTCGACGTGCTGGGGGCCGTCGATCTTGATCAAGACGGCCACCTCGAGCTGTTGACCGCGTTAACGACAGAGGCCGGGTCGCGCAGCGTTGCTTTGTATACGCCCGCATCCGCGCCCGCACTCCGACTCGATCGGCGCGCCGTTGTCGTGCGGTGATCCACCGCAACCCGCGTCTCGGGTTCGCCTGACGAACGATCGCACGCGCGCTCTTCGAGCACTGGGCCTCCCCCGGACTAGCAACAACGAAAGTCTAGATTGCGCTGATTCGCGCATCAGCGCATTTCGGACGCTCATCAGTAGCACTTCCGACATTGCCGGTGCAACGAGTATCGACGATTTCGCTGCGAAGAACGTCCAGCTCTGGCTACTGCACCACTCCCGCCATTTCCGTTCGTGCTCATGCCGCGGCCTCGAAGCGCGGCACCACCTGCAGCGAGCCGGCAGCGGCGGGGTTGTCGGCCAGGTGCTTGCGCAGGGCGAGCTCGACCGCGCCGCGAGGCCCGGCGGCGATCAGGTCGAGCCGTGGCGTCAGGTCGTCGGTCGAGGCGATCACGAACGTCTCCTCGCCGAGCGCGACGAGCGGCGTCGGCGCCCGCGGTGGGCGCAGCGGCGCGCTGGCGTTCGCCGCCCTGTCGGTCCCGGCGATCTGCTGGCCGACGGTGGGCGTGTACGGTTCGGGCGCGGGAGTCGGCGACGGGAAGACGAAGGTCTCGTACTCCACGGGCGCGATGAGCTCGGCGCCCGTGGTGACGACGTCG
>JAIOII010000354.1 GCA_019912685.1 Kofleriaceae bacterium | reverse complement strand
CCCCGGCACCGAGCCGCCCCCCGCCACGGTCGAGTCCGTCGCGGTCGAGGGGGCGCCGCCGGAGCTGCGCCCCGGTGACCGCGTCCAGCTCACGGCGCGCGCGCTCGACGCCGAGGGCGAGCCCGTGGCCGGTCGCGCGTTCAGCTGGGAGAGCGACGACCTGACCGTGGCGACGGTGAACGCCGACGGCATGGTCACCGCGGTCGCCGGGGGCGAGGTCACCATCTACGCGACCACCGAGCTCGTCACCGGGGGGCTGTTCCTCACCGTGACCGACGACGAGGCGCCGGCGGTCGCCTGGATCGACGTCGATCCCGCGGGCGAGGTCGAGCTCGCGACCGGCGCCACGCTCCAGCTCGGCGCCACCGCGTACAGCGCGGACGGCGAGGTGCTCGAGGGACGCGCGCTCACGTGGTCGAGCTCGGACACCGCCGCCGCGACCGTCTCGTCGTCCGGGGTGGTCACCGCCGTGGCCGCCGGCTACGCCTGGATCGCCGTCGAGTGCGAGGACGCGCGCGACGAGATGCTCGTCCGGGTTCCGGACATCGTCGAGCCGCCGACGCCGGTCGATCACGTCACCCTGGACTACGTCGAGATCATCCTGCCGGTGGGCGAGACCACGTTGCTCGTGGCGCAGCCGCGCGACGCGCAGGGCGAGCCGCTCGCGCGGCCCGTGACCTGGAGCAGCAACAACCCCGCGTACGTCAGCGTCGACGCGAGCGGCCTCGTGACGGCGCTCGACGTCGGCGGCGCCGACATCACCGCGACGAGCGAAGGGCAGAGCGCGTCGGTGCGGGTCTACGCGACGTACACGACCGACTACACGCTCGTCGGGCTCGATGGCGGCGCGCTGCCGGCGATGCTCGGCACGTACACCGAGACGCTCCCCGACGGCAGCACCTCGACCCGCGGCATCCGCATCCACGACGGCTGGCTCACCATCGATCACAACAGCCAGACCTACGAGGCGACCATCCGCGGCGTCTACACGACCGCGACGCAGACGTACTGGGTGCCGATCCCGATCACGTACCACAGCTTCGGCGCGGTCGAGCAGACGCCGGCCGGCGACCTCGTGTTCAGCCCGAACGTCGGCGACCCGTTCACGGGGCGCTGGGTCGCGACCGGCCTCGAGCTCGCCTGGCAGCTCGATGGACGCATCAGCGGCGCGTCGTCGTTCCTGTTCGCGACGGACTGACCGACCTCGCGCCGGAACCCCACGACGCGACGACCTCGCGGCCGATCCGCACCACGAGCTCGATCAGCTCGCCCAGCGCGCGCTCGTCGGTGTGGAAGTTCACGATGCACGGTCGCAGCACGTAGCGCCCGCGCACCACCGCGTTCGAAACGAACGCCGCGCCGGAGCGCTGCACACGATCGAGCACCTCCCGGTTGAGCGCGTCGAGCTCCGCCGCCGCGTCGGCGGGGCGCGCGCGCAGCTCGGCCGGGACGAACCGGAACGTGGTGATGCTCAGGCTCTGCGTGGCGAGCTCGAGCTCGGGGTGCTCCTGGACGCGCCCCGCGAGCCAGCGGGCGAGCCGCATGTCCTCGCCGATCATCTGCGCGTAGCCGGCGCGCCCGACCTGGCGCAGCGCCAGCCAGACCTTGAGCGCACGGAAGCCGCGCGAGTTCTGCGGCCCGAGATCGACGAAGTTCGTCGCCTCCTGCCCGAAGTGGTAGTAGGGCGGGTGATAGGCGAACGCGTCGCGCAACCGCTCGCGGTCGCGCACGAGCAGGGCGCCGGCCTCGAGCGGCGCGTAGAGCCACTTGTGGGGATCGAGGGCCAGCGAGTCGGCGCGACCCAGCTCGGCCAGCGGCGGCGGGGCGTCCGGCACACACGCGGCCACGCCGCCGTAGCATCCATCGACGTGCATCCACACGCGCTCGCGCTCGCACACGTCCGCGATCGCGCCGAGCGGATCGAGCGCGCCGGTGCTCACGGTGCCGGCGGTCGCGACCACGAGCATCGGCAGCTCGCCCGCGGCGCGGTCCGCGGCGACGGCCTCGCGCAGCGCCTCGGGGCGCATCCGCTGCTGCTCGTCGGTCGCGATCCAGTGGATGCACGCGCCGCCCAGCCCGGCGAGGTCGACCGCCTTCTGCAGCCAGGTGTGGGTCTCGTCGGTCGCGTACACGCGCAGCCGCGGTGCATCGTCCGGCCGCACCCCGTCGCGACGCAGATCCCACGTCGCCGCCGCTCGCCGCGCCGCGAGCAGCGCGACGATGTTCGCCATGTTGCCGCCGCTCACGAGCAGGCCTCCGCCGCGCGGGAACCCGACGAGGTCGGCCAGCCAGTCGATGGTCTGGAGCTCGATCTCGGAGGCGATCGGCGACAACCGCCACGCGCCCGTGTTGGCGTTCACCGCCGACGCCAGGAAGTCGGCGAGGATGCCGATCGGCGCCGGCGACGCGGTCACGTACCCGAGGAAGCTCGGGTGGCCATTGAAGAGCGAGTGATCGAACAGGAGCGTCGCGGCCTCGTCGAGCAGCGCGGCGGCGTCCGCTCCTCCCTCGGGCACGGACGGGGCTCCGCCGAGCAGCGCCTTCAGCACCTCCGGGGACTCGTCGCGGGTCACCGGGCGTCCGGGCAGGTCCTCGAGGAGCTCGGCGATCCGCTCGACCAGCCGGTGGCCGAGCCGGCGAAAGCCGTCGCCGGTCATCGCGAGGGGGGCGTCGCGTCGCCCGGGCTGCGGTGTCCGCGGCGCCGTCATCCCGGCCTCGCGGCGGTACGGGGCGCGGTGGATCGCCGCCACGGCAGGAACGCGCGAACCCGCGCGCGATAGCCGACGTAGTCGTCGCCGAGCTCGGCGATCAGGTCGGCCTCCTCGATCGGCGTGACGATCGCGATGTAGATCGACATCCCGGCGGCGAGCACCAGGTGTCCCACGGTCATGCGCGGCGTCGACCAGAACACGAACAGCCAGCCGAGGCTGATCGGATGGCGGACCAGCCCGTAGAGCCACGCCGCGGTGAACGACGCGGTTCGCCGCGGACGCCGCCGGAGCGCGTCCCACACCTGGCGCAAGCCGAAGAACTGGAAGTGATCGATGTTGAACGTGGCGAGCACGATCGTGACCCAGCCCAGGCCATAGCCGAGGTACGCGAGCGCGCGCGCCGGTGCGCTGTCGAGCTGCCAGATGACCGAGGGCATCGGCTGCCACGCCCACATCAGGAGTAGCAGGCTGACGCCGGCGACGAGGATGTAGGTGGCGCGCTCGAGCGCGGCCGGCACGATCCTCGTCCACGCGGCCTTGAACCGGGGGCGCGCCATGATCGAGTGAGGCACCAGGAACGCGACGAGCATCACCAGGTTCCCGGCGAGCGCGCTCGGCAGCGATGGCGCCAGCCCGGCGTCGACGGTCTTCGGCAGCGGCGCGCCGGCCAGGAAGCCCACGAGGTAGACCAGCGAGCCCATGCCGATGACATATGCCGCGAGCGCGTAGCACCCATAGAACACGAATCGCTTCATCTTCGAACCTCCGCGGTGCGATGTTGGTGAGAAAGAGGCTAGGGTCGTGGGCACGGGAGATGAAGAGGAGGAACGGACAGCACCGGGGCGAAACCGACACCGCGCGCGGCCGCCGCACGCGGCTCGTCGAGGTGAGCATCCTGGCGCTGCCGTCGGTCCACACGAGCGCGCTCTACGGCGCGCACGACATCCTCAGCTCGGCGGGGATCCGCTGGGACCAGCGCGACGAGCGGATCCGCTGCGAGACGCGCCTGCGCGTGAGAACCGTCGGCGTGACGACCGCGGCCGTCGAGGGATGGAACGGCGTGGTCGTGCGTCCGAGCGTCGCGATCGCCGACGTCGCGACGTCCGACATCGTCTACGTCCCGGCGCTCGGGCCGCCGGACGGCGACGTCCCGACGACGCCGCCGGTGGTGCGGCGCTGGCTCGCGGACCTGTACGAGCGTGGCGCGGTGATCGCCACCGCGTGCTCGGGGTCGCTCGTGCTCGCCGAGGCCGGGCTGCTCGACGCCGAGCCGGCGACGACGCACTGGGCGTACACGCAGCAGTTCGCGCAACGGTTTCCGACCACGCGCCTGTGCCCCGAGCGCGCGCTCGTGCTCGCCGGCGACGAGCAGCGCATCGTCACCGCCGGCGGAGGCTCCCTGTGGCAGGAGCTGCTGCTGTACCTGATCGCGCGCTTCCTCGGGCGTGACGCCGCCGCGCAGGCGGCGCGGCTCTACCTGCTGGACTGGGGCCGAGAAGACCAGTCGCCGTACGCGCTGTTCCAGGAGCGCCGGCAGCACGCCGACGCGGCGATCCGGAAGGCGCAGCGGGTCATGCTCGAGCACGCCGCCGACGCGCGCGTGCTGCTTCGCGCCCGCGCGCAGACCGGGTTGATCGAGCGCACCTTCCAGCGGCGGTTCCGCGCGGTCACCGGAGTATCACCGGTGCGCTACCTCCAGGAGATCCGGATCGAGCTGGCCAAGGATGCGATCACGACGCAGCCCAGGTCGCTCGACGACATCGCGTGGGACGTCGGCTACACCGACCCGGCCACGTTCCGCCGCCTGTTCAAGCGCATCGTCGGCATCAGCCCGAGCGAGTACCGGCGCCGCACCGCCGTCGTCGCGTAGCGGCCGACGAGCGCCTTCGCGCCGCGCGCGAAGCCGGCCGGGGCGCGACCGAGCTCACCCGGCAGGAACCCGATCCGGCGACGCGCGGCGGCGTCGCCGCACGAGCGCCGCGGTCAGGAGCCCGAGCCCGAGCTCGAGCACGGGGAAGCGGCGCGGCCCTCCGCCCGCCGTCGAGCAGCATCCTCCCCCGTCGACCACCGGCACCCCGCACACGCCGGCCTGTCCCGTGGCGCCGGTACACGTGAAGCCGTCGGGGCAGGCGTCGTTGGGGCCGCCGATGCACGCCGTCGTGCAACCCAGCTCGCCCCCGCCGACGTCCGCGCAGAGGCCGGAGCGACACGCCTGGTCGTACGTGCACGTGTCGCCGAGCTCGCCGGCGGGCGGCGCCCACACGCAGCGTCCCTCGGCGTCGCACGTCTGTCCGTTCATGCACGACGCCGCGCTGGTACACGGCGCGCCGCGGGTGACCGTCACCTGCCGCGACGCGCACACCTCGAGGTCGTTGCACGCCGTCACCTCCAGGTCCATGCGGCCGTCCGGGACGTCGGACGGGAGGTCGAGGACGTACGCCGAGGTCTTGTCGGGGACGCCGGCGAGCTCGTTCCACATCCAGCCGTTGACGCGGAGCTCGAGCTTCATCACGTCGCGCGCGTCGACCGCGCGGGCGAAGACGCTGAAGCCCGACGGCGCCGTCGCCCCGTCGGCGGGCGAGACGATGGCGAGCTCTGGCGGCGGCGGATCGCTGCCTGCGCCGAGCGCGCCGAGCAGCTTGACGTGCGTGTTCTGCACGGGGCCGGTGCACCGGCACGCTTCCGCCTCCGAGGTGCCGCAGCGCATGAGCTGGTTGCGGAAGAACTTCTGTCCGCAGCCCGTGAGGTACGTCATCGGGTCCTCGCACTCGAACGCGTGCTCGAGGCCGTACACGTGCCCGGCCTCGTGCGCGACGGTGGCGCACAGCTCGAGGCCGCCGTCGGCGACGGAGTGGACGTTGGCGAAGGCGAACGCGATCCAGTTGACGCCGGGCGAGCAGTCGCCGGCCATCGGGGCGATGCCGAGCGTCGACGGCGGCAGCCCGAGCTCCGCGGGCGTGCCGGCGACCATGACCTCGACGTACGCCGTGTCGGCGCCTGGCTGATCGGTGACGACCGTGACCCCGTAGGGCAGGTAGACGTCGCGGACGCACGTGACCATGGCGTCCCAGGCCGCGTCGTCGAAGCGGAACTGGGTCAGGGTCGAGTCCCGCGCCGGGATCGACGAGATGCGGTTGCGCGCGTCGTTGATCCCGGGGACCGCGCGGACGCTGCAATCGCCGGCGCAGCGATTCAGGTACAGCGTGTCGGGACCTGCCGCGTCCCAGTACCGGTCGGTCGCCGGCTCGACGAGCACGACGTCGTCGCCGCGCACGGGCGGAGCCGGCGCCGGGTCGACGGGTGCGGCGGAAGCGGGCGCCGCCAGCGCGGCGACGAGCCCGAGGAACGATGCGCGGTGCATCCGTGCAATCTAGCGACACCTCGCACGCCGGGTACTGGAGACGCGATCACGATCCTTGGCAGCATCGCGGCGGTCGATGCGCGCGATCTGCGGCGCCGACGTATCGCGCAAAGATGCCGCGCGGCGCGCAAACTTCGCGCGCGACGTCAGTCGATGCGCGGGCAGGCGGCGTCGTTGGTGGCGTCGCTGTTGTTGGTCTCGTCGCACTCGGCGACCGCGCCCGGCGCGGCGGCGCCGTCGACGGTGACGAACCAGTCCTCGGGCGAGGCGGGATCCGGGACCTGCGCCGTCACGACCGTCGACTGGCCGGGCAGGAGCGGCACCGCCGTCGTCGCGGTGCCGACGACCGGGTCGGCGGCCGAGGCGCCGCGGTGGAACGAGACCGCGACACCGGGGGGGACGCCGAGCGCGCCGAGGTTGGTGATGCGCGCGCGCAGGACGAGCATGTTGACGTCGCACTGCTCGAGGCCGATCGAGAGCGTGACGGCGAGGTCGGGCGCGTTGAACACGCCGTCGCCCTGCACGTTCTGGCGATAGTTGTTGAGGCCGGCCTGCAGCCAGTTGGTGTCCTCGACGAGCGGGACGTTGCCGGCCGAGGTCGCGTTGGTGACGTGGTACGCGTGCTGCGTCCACACCTTGCGCGTCGGCACCCACTGATCGAGGGCGTCGCCGTACATGAAGAGGCCCTGGCGCGCCGGCACGCTGCTGCCGCAGTCGCTGGCCGCGTTGGTGTCGTTGGCGACCACGAGGATCTCGGTGTTGCCGTCGCCGTCGGCGTCGACGATGAGCGGGTACTCGTGGATCGTGCCGGTCGTGTTGGGGATGGTGAGCTGCACGCGGCCGTCGGTGCCGGAGTAGACGCGCACGTGGCACTCGTCGGCGTACACGACCTCGGCAGCGCCATCGCCCTGGAAGTCGAACACCGACGAGCCCGACGCGTTCGACGACAGATCGTGGGTCGCCTGCGACCAGCGCACGAAGATCGCGCCGAGGCCCGGGGCCGGCGTGACGCCGGTGAGGTCCTCGCCGGGGCGCGCGAGATCGTAGAGCGAGTAGGAGTGTCCGCCGGCCACGCCGATCTCGGGGCGGCCGTCGCCGTCGAAGTCGGCGATCGTCGGCGGGCCGCCGCGGTTCTGGGTCGCGCCGCCCGGGATGGCGAGCGGCTG
>JAIOII010000353.1 GCA_019912685.1 Kofleriaceae bacterium | reverse complement strand
GCGCCGGGCGTCGGCGACGAGCCGTGGCAGCGGATCGCCGGCGCCGCCGGGGAACGCCGCGAGCGCGACGTCGCCTTCCTCGAGGAGCCGCGCGCGCCAGCGCTCGGCGAGGTGGAAGAGCTGCGGCTCGGCGACGCCCGCGGACTGCACGTTGCTCAGCCGCCGCTCGATGTCGTCGAGCTCGATGCGGCGCAGCTCGCCGGCGAGGTTCCGCTCGGCGCGGCGGCGCGCGACGTGCGACGTGATCGCGCGCGCGCGGTCGACGACCTCGCGCAGGTCCTCGTCGAGCTCGAGCTTCGCGAGCGTCGCGTCGGACACCGCCATCAGCTTGCGCGCGAGATCGCCGGAGCGATCGCCGGCGTCGCGGCGCTCCTTCCTGGCGAGCTGGCGCCGGCTCGGCCCGTCGTCGGTGTCGTCGGCCATGCCGCGAGGATAGCCGGTCACAGCACACGTCGTACGGTTCGGCACACCTCGGTGATCGCGAGATGGCTCACAGCATGCCCGCCGGTTGATGCCGGCGGGCCGCCCCGTCGACAATGATCGGATGCGTCCAGCGATCGTGCTCCTGGTGGCGGCGGGGCTGGTGGCGTGCGGGAGCGACCCCGGCGGGTCCGGCGACGACGACGCCTCCGGCGACGGCGGTCCCGGCGACGGGGGCTCGTACGGCGAGTATCCGGGCACCGGCGACGACCTCGACACCGCGCTCGGCTGCGCCGGCGTCTACAACCCGGATCAGCTCCTCGACTTCCACCTGACGATGGCGCCGGCCGACTGGCAGATGATCCAGAACGACTGCACGTTCACCCTCTACGCGCCGGCCGAGCTGCGCTGCGAGGACGGGCCGCCGATCCGCGTCGGCGTGCGCCACAAGCGCTCGGGCGGAACGAGCAAGCCGGGCCTCAAGATCGACATCAACGAGTACGTCGACGGCCAGGAGCTCTTCAGCCTGCGCAAGCTGAGCTGGGAGAACGGCGTCGGCTCGTCGGCCACCGGCTGCGGCGAGGACGGCACGTCGACCGAGGCGATGCTCACCGAGTACCTCGCGTGGCGCCTCCACGTGAGGAGCGGCGAGATGACCAGCCGCGCCGCGTTCGTCAACGTGACGATGAACGGCGCGCCGCTGGGCGCGTTCCTGAGCGTCGAGGTCGTCGACAAGCCGTTCGTCAAGCGCCGCCTCGGCGACGCGTCGGGCTGGATCTGGAAGTTCAGCGGCAGCCCCGGCGATGGCCAGCAGACCAACGAGGGCGTCGACGATCCCTACGACGACTACTTCTGCTTCTTCGAGCGCAGCGGCTGCGCGCCGCCGCCGTCGGCGCAGCTCGCGACCGAGCTGCCGACCAAGCTGGACATCCCGCAGCTCCTGTCGGTCGGCGCGGTCAACGCGATCATGGCCAACACCGACGCGATCCTGCTCAAGCAGAACAACTACGTCTTCTACGACTGGGCGGGGCCGCGCGCCTACTTCCCGTGGGACCTCGACACGACGATGAACGGCGGTTACGACGTCTTCACCGGGACCGTCCCCGGCGGCACGACCGCGTTCACCGACGTCCTGTTCACGCACTGGGAGGACGACTACGACGCGCTCCTGACCCAGCTCCTCGCCGGCCCGCTCTCGCTCGACGCGATCACGATGGAGCTCGATCGCGCGGTGCGGGTGGCCGGGCCGGCGCTCGAGCTCGATCCGTTCGTCGGGGGCAGCGCCGGCGCGGCGCGCGACGCGATCCTCGACTGGTGGACGGCGCGCCACGCGGACGTGAGCGCGCAGGTCGCCGCCCACTGAGCTCCCGTCAGGGCGCGTTGACCTGGAGGTCGTCGAACGCACCCGCCGCGTTCACCGTCTCGAGCCCCGGCGGGCCGGCGGCGTAGAGCGTGTTCGAGCTGACGATCAGCGCCGACGGCACCTCGCGGACGCAGCACTTCACCGAGTTGCCGACGGCCTCGATCTCGATCGTGATCGTCGCCGCCGGGTCGTAGCCGGGGATCGAGCCGACCGCGGCCTGGGTCTCGGCGAACGCGCGATAGTCGCCTTGCGGCCGCGGCGCTTCGAGCTTGAGCGCGCCGTCGTCCGGACGCCACGTACAGCGATAGCGGTTGTTGGTGCCGACCTGGATGCGGAACGACGCGACGATCACGCCCGTGCCGCCGCTGCGCCGGGCGCGCAGCGCCACGCGATAGTCGGCCAGCGACACCGCCGCCGTCGGGTATGCGTACGTATCGAGCGCGGTGGCGAGGCTCTGCACGACCTCGCCGCCGGAGGCCGACCAGGTCCCGTCGCCGACCGTCGTCCAGCCGGTGAGATCGTCGAGCGCGCTCGCATAGAGCGAGCCCCCGAACGCGTCGCCGAGGCAGCTCACGCTCGGCGTCCCGTCGACGGGCGGCACGCCATCGGAGCCGGGCGCGTCGATCGGCGGCACGCCATCGGATCCCGGCGCGTCGATCGTCGTCAGATCGCGCACGCACGTGTTCGTGTTCTCCTCGCACACCCAGCCGCTCACGCACGGGCACTGCTTGCCGGTGAGATCGAACGTGTCGATGCTGCACCCACCGGCGACGAGCCCGACGACTCCGACGAGCCCGACCGGGAGGACGCCATGCGCGCGCATCACCGCAGCTCCCACGTGAGCCCGACCCACGCCGGTGCGACGTCGAGCCGTGCGCCCGCGACCGTCGGGCGGCGCGAGCCGCCGCGGGTCCGCTCGATCACCGCCCAGGTCACGCCGCCCGCGAACACGACGCCGCCCGCGACGAACAGGACGTTCGCGAGCTGCGCGCTGCGGCGCGCGTCGTCGAGGAGGCGCGCCGCATCCTCCTGGATCGGCGCCGCGCGCGCGTCGTCCTCCTTCGCGCGCGCGAGGTAGCCGAACACGCCTCCCGCGGCCGCGATCGCGACGCCGCCGCCGGCGACGAAGTACGGCGCGGCGCTCGGGCGCGGCGCGACCTCGCCGGTGATCGGCGTGTCGCCGATCGGTGAGCCAGCTTGCGTGCCGCCCCCGCCGGGACCGCCGACCGTCGTTCCACCTCCGTTCACCGGCGGTGTGGGTGGGTCGGCGACGGGAGGCGCCTGCGTGCGCGCGTGCTGCTCCTTCAGCGTCGCGAGCCGGCGCTCGATCGCGGCGCGATCCTCGATCGTCGTCGCCTCGGCGAGGTAGCGCTCGTAGTGCTCGATCGCGCCGGGCAGATCGCCCAGGCTCTCGAGCGCGCGCGCCAGGTTGTAGAGCAAGAGTGGTTCCGGATACAGACCGTACGCCTCGCGCAGCAGCTCGACGGCCCGCTCGAACTCGCCGCGCTTGTAGTGGTCTGCGCTCTGTTCGAAGAGCTCGAGCGCGCGGGTGCGGTTCTCCTCCGTCGACGGCTGGGCGACGGCACGATCCGCACAGAGCGCGATCACGAGCGCTACGATTGCTCGCTGCGCACGCATGAGGTGTCGATACTACTCCGCGCGCGCGTTCGCCGACGAAGAAACGACGCGCGGCGTGATCGATGTGGCGCGAGGTGTGCGCTAACCGTACCGGAACTCGAGGAGCGGGGCGGCGCGATGGAGCCCGTTGTGCACGTCGTAGTTGAACGGCTGGTAGTGGATCGGCCACGGCACCGCCCGCGACTCCTCGGGGCGGTGGTGGATCGTGAGCGCCATCGGCGTCACCGAGCGGTACGAGGCGTCGATCGGGAGATCGTTGTTGTCCCAGCCGCCGGCCGAGAACAGGTTGAGCAGCAGGCGATCGCCGAGGTCGTACACGACGTCGAAGCCGCGATCGATCTTCTCGTGCCCGCGGATCATCGTGTGCATCCCGACGCGCTCCATGAACGCGCGGAACTGACGGCGTCCGAACATGAAGCGCGGGTTCTGCCGCTGCAGCTCGACCGGGACGTGGTCGGTCTGCTCCGGGTCGCTCCACATCATCTGGAAGCGGAGCTCGGGGTCGTTCAGGCTGCCCAGATCGCGGTAGCGCTCGGCGAAGGTGTCGTCGCGCGGCACGCCGCCGTGCACGAACATCGTGCGATCGACGAGGCACGCGGTTGGCATCTGCTCGAACAGGACGCGGTATGCGTCGAGCATCTCGAACGGGACGTGCGCCATGATCGACGCGAGCGCCTCCGCCGGATACACGACGGGATACATGAGCCCCTCGTGGACGCGGAAGTGCTCGTGGTTGCCGCGCAGGACGATCACCTGATCGGGCAGCGACACGAGCAGGCGGAGGACGGCGCGCAGCACGCCGTCGAAGCTGAAGCGCCCGCGGTCGATGTAGTCGCCGAGGAGCACGAGCTTCACGTCGGGATAGCGCGCGGGATCCCACTGGTGCGCCCAGGCGCGGTTGATGAAGTCGGTCTGGAGGAGCGCCGCCTTGAGGCAGCCGTAGCAGCCGTGCAGGTCGCCCAGCACGATCAGCTCCACGCCGCCCGCCGGCCGCATCACGTGGACGTGCTGATCGAGGAAGCGCGTGCCGGGCGCGAAGCGCGCGAGGTCGGTGACGCCGGCGAGTCGACCGTTGCCGAACGCGCGCTGGCGCTTCCAGACCTCGATCGCCTGGTGCACGAGCTGGAAGTCGAGATCGATCTGCGCCTTGCGCTCGATCGGATGCGGCGAGTACGTCTGCTCGAGCGGGTCGAGCACCGGATGTCCCAGGGCCTGCAGGTCCATCCACTGCGCGGGCATGAGGACGAGCGGCCGCGCCGCGGTGGTCACCGGCGGCGCCGTCATGTCGGTCGCGGTGGCGGCCGCCGCCCTGGGCGTCGGCGGGCCGGTGAAGTAGCCGACGAGCTCCTCGTAGAGCTTCTTCTCCGGCTGCGTGATGAGCCCGTCGGCGTGCATGAGGCCCTGCACCAGCTCGAGCACGGTGGTCTGCTCGGCGGGCGGGAAGCCGCGGAACAGCGACACGGCGCGCGCCTTGCGGGCGTCATCGGCGAGCGCGGCGACGTCCTTCACCAGCCTGGTGAAGACGGCCTCGTAGTCGGTGCCGTTGTGGCCACCGACGAGCCCGCGCACCGACTCGAGGTAACGCCGGATGTAGGCGTGCTCCTTGTGGTGGAACAGGCCGTCGACATAGCCGACGGTGAGGAGCAGCTCGACGATCTCGGCAGTACGAACGAACACGGCGCTACTTCGCACCCCTCACGCGAGAGCGAGCACTATACCGCCGCGGCATCCGCGGTACACTTCCGGGATGCGTCTGTTTTCGATCGTCCTCGCGGCCTTCGGACTGGCGCTCGTCGCACCGGGCCCGGCTCGCGCCGAGCGTCTGATCATCTCGGTGGGCGCCGACGCGCTCGGCACCGCCCGCGCCTCCGCCGCCGGCGACGCCGGCTTCGAGGTGCTGGCGGCCGACGAGGACGTCGCCGTCCTGTCGATCGACGAGGCCGAGCTCGACGCGCTCACCGAGGCGATGCACGAGGCGCACGGCCGCTGCGGCGGCTACATGGTGCACGACTCGCTCGCCGACGCGCTCGCCGCGCCCATCGCGCCCGCCGACGGCCCCCCGGTCGACTACCGGCTCGCGCGCCCGCACGTCGTCCGCGCCGTCCTGCCCGGGATCGAGGCGCGCCAGCTCCTCGGCACGATCGAGCACCTCTCGGGCATGAAGAACCGCTACTACCGGTCGCCGACCGGGGCCGCCGCGTCGGAGTGGCTGCGCGACCGGTGGCGCGGCTTCACCACGCGCGCCGACGTCACCGTCGAGCTCGTCGATCACGGCTACCCGCAGCGCTCGGTCGTGCTCACGATCCCGGGCTCGACGCGCCCCGACGAGGTCGTGATCATCGGCGGCCACCTCGACTCGATCGCGCCCGGTGGCACGAGCAGCGCCGCGCCGGGCGCCGACGACGACGCGTCGGGCATCGCGACGCTCACCGAGGTCGCGCGCGTCCTCCTCGCCAGCGACGTGCGCCCGCAGCGCACGCTCCAGTTCATGGCCTACGCGGCCGAGGAGGTCGGGCTGCGTGGCTCGCTGCGCATCGCGAGCGACTACCGGCGCCGCGGGGTGAACGTCGTCGGCGTGCTCCAGCTCGACATGACCAACTACCAGGGCTCGGATCGCGACATCTGGCTCATCGCCGATCACACCGACGCCGGGCAGAACGCGTTCCTCGGCCGCCTCGTCGACGCGTACGTCGGCGCGACCTGGGCGTACGACGCATGCGGTTACGCGTGCTCCGATCACGCGGCGTGGACGCGTCACGGCTTCCGCGCGTCGATGCCGTTCGAGGCGCGCTTCCGCGACTCCAACCGCGCGATCCACACGCGCAAGGACACGCTCGAGCGGAGCGCCAACAACGTCCAGCACGCGGTGAAGTTCGCGAAGCTGGCCGCGGCCTACGCGATCG
>JAIOII010000352.1 GCA_019912685.1 Kofleriaceae bacterium | reverse complement strand
GCCCCGGCCGCCTTTCATCCCATTTCCGCGCCGCTACCGCAGCCGCTCGCCGAGCCGCGCGACCTCGTCGCCGGACAGGCCGCTCGCCGCCTCGATCGTCACGCTCGCCGCGCGGCCGGTGCCGACCTCGGTCGCGTCGACGTGCAGGATGCCGTCGGCGTCGAGGCTGAACGCCACCTCGACGCGCGTGGCGCCGCGCGGCCCCACCTTCAGATCGCCGAGCACGAAGCGGCCGAGGCGCCGGTTCTTCGACGCCTGCGACGACGGGCCCTGGTGGACCTCGATCGCGACGAAGGTCTGGTTGTCCTCGGTCGTCGCGAACACCTTGCGCTCGCGCGTCGGGATGCTGGTGTTGGCGGGGATGATGACGCTCATCCGGTCGCCCGCGGTCTTCACGCCGAGATCGTGCGGCGTCACGTCGAGCAGCACGACCTCCTGCAGCTCGCCGCCGATGATCCCCGAGTGCACCGCCGCGCCCATCGCCACGCTCTCGTCCGGGTTGACCGCCTTGTGCGGGTGCTTCTTGAAGATCTGGATCACGCGGTCCTGCACCGCCGGCATGCGGGTCATGCCGCCGACGAGGAGCACCTGATCGATGTCGGCGGCCGTGCAGCGCGCGCCCTCGAGCGCGGTCTGGCAGGGCGCATCGAGGCGCGCCAGGAGGTCCTTGCACGCGCGCTCGAGCTCGCCGCGCGACAGCGTGCGCGTCAGGTGCATCGGCCCCGCCGGCCCGATCGCGATGAACGGCAGGTTCACGTCGGTGTTCATCGACGACGAGAGCTCGATCTTGGCCTGCTCCGCCGCCTCCTTGAGCCGCTGCAGCGCCACCGCGTCGGCGCGCAGGTCGATGGCGTGCGCCTGCTGGAACTCGGTCGCGAGCAGGTCGATGAGCGCGCGGTCGAAGTCGTCGCCGCCGAGCGTCGTGTCGCCGCTCGTCGCGAGCACCTCGAACACGCCGTTCTCGATCGCGAGGATCGAGATGTCGAACGTGCCGCCGCCGAGATCGAACACCGCCACCCGCTGATCGGCGCGGTGCTGGACCCCGTACGCGAGCGCCGCCGCCGTCGGCTCGTTGAGGATCGCGCGCACCTGCAGGCCGGCGATCGCGCCCGCGTCCTTGGTCGCCTGGCGCTGCACGTCGTCGAAGTACGCCGGGACGGTGATCACGGCCTCGCTGATCGTCTCGCCGACGTAGTCCTCGGCGACGCGCCGCATCTTGGCCAGGATGTGCGCCGAGATCTCCTGCGGCGAGCGCGGCTGACCGTCGATCGACACCCACGCGTCGCCGTTCCTGGCCGGCACGACCTTGTACGGCATGAACGGGAGGACGCGCTGGACGTCGGGGTCGGTCAGCTTGCGCCCGATGAGGCGCTTGGCGCCGAAGACCGTGCGCGCCGGGTTCGTGACCATCTGGCGCTTCGACGCCGCGCCGACGATGACGTCGCCGTCGGCGTTCCACGACACCATCGACGGCGTCGTGCGGCCGCCTTCCTGGTTGTGGATGACGACGGGCTCACCCGCCTCGAGCACGGCGACACACGAGTTCGTGGTGCCGAGGTCGATGCCGATGATCCGCCCCATTCCCTCGACGATAGCGCTACTTGACCACGCCGGTCGACTCCAGCGCCCACTTCGCGAGGTCGTTCCGGGGATCGCAGGCGAGCGCGCGCTGCCACTCCGCGCGGGCCTCGCCGTCCTTGCCGAGGGCGAAGGCCTCCCAGCCGCGCGCGTAGTGCACGTACGCGCGGTACCGTGGATCGCCGTGGTGGCGGGTCGCCAGCTCGACGAAGGCGGCGCGCGCCTCGGGCCACTTCTGCTGCTGGGCGAGCGCGAGCGCACGCTCGAGCTGCGTGTCCGTCGCCGGCCGCGACGGAGGCGCGGGGCTCGGCGTCGCCGGCCGCGG
>JAIOII010000351.1 GCA_019912685.1 Kofleriaceae bacterium | reverse complement strand
TGTCCGTCGAGGCCGGGTCGAAGGGTGCATCGAAGGCCCCGTCTCGCCGCCCCGTCCCCGGCGCCGCCCTCGGCCCGGCCTCGACGGACACGGTCCACGTCTGGACCGACGGCGCCTGCACGGGCAACCCCGGCCCCGCCGGCCTCGGCGTCGTCGTGATCGACGGCGACAACCGCCGCGAGCACTCCGAGTACCTCGGGCAGGGCACCAACAACATCGCCGAGCTCACCGCGATCCTGCGCGGGCTCGACATGATCACCGACGTGTCGCGCCCCGTGCGCGTCTACACCGACTCGAGCTACTCGATCGGCGTCCTCTCGATGAACTGGAAGGCCAAGGCGAACACGGAGCTCGTCATGGAGATCCGCGACCGCCTGCGCGCGTTCCCCCGGCTCGCCTTCGTCAAGGTCGCGGGGCACGCCGGCATCCCCGAGAACGAGCGCTGCGACGAGCTCGCGCGCGGCGCCATCATCGCGGGCCGCCGCAGCCGCATCTGAGGACGCGCGGGCGCCGCCTACGGGACGAGCGGCCCGAACATGGCGGCGAGCCGCTCGAGCTGCGCGAGGCCGAGCCGCACGTCGACGACGACGTCGGCCCCGTCGGCGCTCACCGTGAGGGCCTGCGCGAGGTCGGCGTAGGGCCCGCCCCTGAGGGTGTCGATGCCCATCTGGAACATCTGCGCCATCGCGGCCGCGTCGCCGCCGGGCCCGACCTCGAACACCAGCGTGCCCACGATCGCCCGCGCCGGATCGGCGCTCGTGTGGAGCTCCGAGCGCACCGAGCGGATGGCGTAGGGCATGCCGCCGAAGACCGGTGCGTTCCCGTCCATCGCGAACCACGCGGTCGCCCGCGTGTCGATGCGCCCGACGACCTGCGTGAACGTCGCCGCGCCGGTGAGGCCGTCGGCCCGCGTGCGCGCCCGCGCCGCCTGGAGCGCCGCGCGATCGGCCATGGTGCCGCTCCGCGAGACGAAGAGGGCGGTGCGGCTGTCGACGAACGCGAGCGCCATGGTCGGCACCCCGCCCTCGAGGAGCTCGACGTGGTCGCCGTCGACGCGCAGCGTGTTGTCGTCCCCGCGCTCGCGCGCCGCGGCCGCCGCCCGCTCGAAGCACGCCGTCGCCGCGCGCTGCTCGAAGCCACGGACGAACACCGTCATGTCGGGCTCCGACCGACCGAAGCCCTTGACCCCGACGAGGAGCGTGTCGAGCGTCGCGACCGGATCGAAGTCGCAGAGCCGCGCGATCTCGCCGAGCGCCTCGCCTCCCTGCTGCCGGATCCACGGCTCGATCCGCTCCCACAGGACCGAGCCGCGCAGCCGCTTCACGTCGAGCTCGGCGACCAGCTCGGTGTCCTTCGGCATCATCGCCAGCGCGCCGTCGAGCGTGAGCCGGGGGCGCGCCGGTCGGACGTCCTCGGCGGCCTGGTTCGTCACCGGCGCGCGCGCCGCGGTCTTGGCCCCGGGGCCGCACGCCGCCGCGAGCGCGAGCACCACGCACAGGAGCTGCGGCCTCATCCCCGGAGTATGTCACGCGGCTTCGCGCTGGGCCCACGTGGCGGCCTGGCGCAGGGTCACGGCGCGGCGTTCGGCGACGAGGGCGGCGAGCACCTCGTCGAGCGCCGCCAGCTTGTCGTCGAGCGGCACGCGCAGGTCGGGCTGCCGCGCCACCAGCTCGCCGGGGATGCCGTCGAGCTCGGCGTCGATGAGGTCGATGCCGTGCAGCTCGAGGTTGAAGAGCGAGCGCGGGCGCATCGCCGCGGGCGCGCGGGCGCGCAGCCACGGCGGCGCGAGGATGAGCGTCGTGCCGATCGCCGGCAGC
>JAIOII010000350.1 GCA_019912685.1 Kofleriaceae bacterium | reverse complement strand
GTCTACGGCCTCGGCGCCTCGCACCAGGCGTCGAGCTGCTCGGCCGCGGAGAGGTGCACGATCAGCGGGTGCGCGCGGGGGCGGCCCTTCACGGCGAAGATGCGCGCGACGGCCGCGGCGGACGACGCGTCGGCGCCGAGGCCGTAGACGGTCTCGGTCGGGCACGCGACCAGGCCGCCGCCACGCAGGATGGCTGCGGCGTGGGCGATATCGGTGCCGACGGAGGGGCTCACCGGGAAGGGGCGAGTTTGGCCGCGGGGCTGCTTCAGTACAAGAAGGGGAAGCGTAGAAGGGTAAGGGTAAGGGTGAGGGTAAGGGTGAGGCCGGAGTGCATACTCGAACCATGCGAGCTGCCGTCGGAGAGGTGCCCGGGCTGCCGGTGATCGGGAACCTGCTCGACTTCCGGCGCGATCGGCTCGGGCTCTACATGCGGGCCACGCAGACGGCGGACATCACGCGGCTGCGCATGATGCGGCAGACGATCTGGGTCGTCGGCAACCACGAGCTCGCGCAGCAGGTGCTCGTCACCGACGAGGATGGCTTCATCAAGGGGCCGATCCTGTCGGAGAAGGCGAAGCCGCTCCTCGGCGATGGCCTGTTGACGGCGGAGAAGGAGCAGCATCGCCGCCAGCGCAAGCTGATGGCGCCGGCGTTCACGCCCAGGCGCATCGCCGGCTACGGCGCGGTCATGGCGGCGCGCGCCGCGGCCGCCGCCGACGGCCTGCGCCCGCACGCGATGATCGACATCGCCGAGGCGATGATGACGACGACGCTCGACATCGTCGGGCGCACGCTCTTCGACGTCGACCTGCTCGGCGACGCGCGCGACATCGCCGACGCGCTCACCGAGACGATGGAGTACATCGTCGCGAGCATGATGTCGCCCCTGCCGGCGTCCTTGCCCTCGCCGCGCAAGCAGCGCGTGCAGCGCGCGGTCGGGCGCCTCGACGACACCGTCCTGCGCGTGATCGCGGAGCGGCGCGCGGCGAGGGCGCGGGGCGCCCCCGACCGGGGCGACGTGCTCTCGATCCTGCTCGAGGCGCGCGACGACGAGGGCGGCGGGCTGACCGATCGCCAGCTGCGCGACGAGATCATGGTGCTCATGCTCGCCGGTCACGAGACGACGGCGAACCTGCTGGCGTGGACGTGGTACCTGCTCGCGATCTACCCGGAGGTCGAGCGCAAGCTCGAGGCCGAGCTCGACGCCGTGCTCGACGGGAGGCCCCCGACGGTCGACGACCTACCGCGGCTCACGTACACGGCGCAGATCCTCGACGAGGCGCTGCGGCTCTACCCGCCGGCGTACGTCGTCGGCCGTCTCGCGGAGCGAACCGTGCAGCTCGGCGGCGCGACGGTGCAGCCGGGGGAAGTCGTCCTCGTGTCGATCCGCGGGATGCACCACAGCCCGGTCTACTGGGACGCGCCGCTCGAGTTCCGGCCCGAGCGGTTCGCCGACAGGAAGGCGCGCACGGCGCCGGGCTACATGCCGTGGGGAGGCGGCCCGCGCGTGTGCATCGGCAACCACTTCGCGCTGGTCGAGGCGGCGCTCGTCGTCGCGACCTGGGCGCAGCGCTACCGCTTCCGCCTGGCGCAGGCGGCGCCGATCGAGCCCGAGGCGCTCCTGACCTTGCGCCCGCGCGGCGGGGTCTGGGTCGAGGTCGAGCCGCACGCCTGAGCTAGATCCTGCGGCGGCGTCGTGCGTACATCGCGAAGGATGCGGGGCCTGCTCGTCGTCGCGCTCGCGCTCTGCGCCGGCTGCCAGATCTTCGAGCGGCGCCTGCGCGCGCCCGCGAACGATCAGGCGACGGTGCTGCTCGTCAGCGGCGGGCTCGGCCGGCCGATCGAGAAGATCGCGCGCCACCCGTGGTTCGCGGTGCGCCCGGCGGGCGGGACGACGTGGAAGATCTGGGAGGTCGGCGGCGGCGGCGAGCTCGACGATCCGTTCGACAACGATCCGTACCTCGAGCCGGTGCTGCACGGCGT
>JAIOII010000349.1 GCA_019912685.1 Kofleriaceae bacterium | reverse complement strand
CTCGATCTGATCGACGAGCAGGACGAACGCGGCCTGGTGCAGCTCGTACGCGAGGCGGCCGAGCTGCACGATCATCCGCTCGGGGTCCTCGGGCTGGAGGCGCGGCGCATCGTGAAGTACCTGCGCTGCGAGTCGCTCACGTCGTACGAGCAGGAGCTGCTCGGCGGGCTCGCGCTGTTCCGCAAGCTCCTGTCGCTCGACCGGACCGAGCGCCGCGCGTCCACCGCCAGCGAGTGGCCGCCGCCGGCGTCCGAGCCCGCGCCCGCGGTGATCCTCGACACGCCCCGCCGCGAGCCGGCGAAGGCCCGGCCGGCGGCGGCGCCGAACCAGCTGCGCCTCGGCGTGACCCCCACGATGCGCAGCGAGCCGGTGACGCTCGACGTGCAGGCCTTCAAGGTGCACGCCGCGTTCCTCGGCACCACCGGCAGCGGCAAGACGACGATCGCGCTCAACCTCGTCGAGCAGCTGCTCGCGCGCGGCGTGTCCGCGCTGCTCGTCGATCGCAAGGGCGACCTCGCCCGCTACGCGAGCCGCGCGTGGTGGGACGAGGTGCCGGCGGATCCCGAGGCCGCCGCGCGCAAGCGCGAGCTGCGCGAGCGCGTCCACGTCGACCTCTACACGCCCGGCGAGGCCAACGGCCGCCCGCTCCGCATCCCGATCGTGCCCTCCGGCATGGACGAGATGACGACCCAGGAGCGCGACCAGATGGCGAAGACCGCGGCGAGCGGGCTCGCGGCGATGATCGGCTACGGCAAGGGCGAGTCGCAGCGCCGGCGCGAGGCGATCCTCAAGAAGGCGATCGAGCTGCACGCCGATACCCGCGGCGCGAGCCTCGACGACCTGCGCGACACGATCTCGCGGCCCGACCCGGAGCTCATCGCCGCGGTCGGCAACCTGACCCGGCACTTCTCGAACGTCGCCGAGGACCTCGACATGCTCGCGATCCAGCGCGGCAACCTCCTGTCGGGGGCGGGCGACGTGCTCGACGTCGGCGCGATGCTCGCGCCGCGCGACGGCCGGGCCCGGCTGGCGATCGTGAGCGCGGTGGCCCTCACCGACGTGTCCGTGCTGCAGTTCTTCGTGTCGCGGCTCCTCGTCGAGCTCGGCCGCATGGTCCGCCGCAACCCGCACCCCGAGCTGCGCACGGTCGCGTTCTTCGACGAGGCCGACACGTACATCCCCGCGGTCTCGTCACCGCCGACCAAGGAGCCGATGTTCGAGCTCCTGCGCCGGGCGCGCTCGGGCGGCCTCGGCGTGATGCTGGCGACGCAGAACCCCGGCGACCTCGACTACAAGGCGCGCGACAACATCGCGACGTGGCTCGTCGGGCGCGTCGCGCAGGACCGCGCGATCGAGAAGATGAAGAACCTCATCGCCAGCTACCCCAACGTGGCGACCCGCCTGGCGACGCAGGCGACCGGCAGCTTCTTCCTCCTCAACTCGCAGCTGGTCCCGCCCGCGCGCGAGCTGCGCGCCGACGCGGCGCTCATGACCACCGCGCAGCTGCAGGAGCACGAGATCGCCGAGCTGGCGCGGGCGACGGCGCGCTAGATCGGTTCCACGCGGGCCGGCACGTGCTTGTGCCACGGGGTGCCGACGAACGGGTCGCGATCCTCCGACGCGGTCAGCTCGTTGGGCGCGACGCCGGTCGCCGGCTCGCCGTCGCCGGTCGGGTACGTGAGACCGAGGCCATTGGGCAGGGCGAGGTGGCCGCGCTGCATCGAGGGCGAGACCTCGATCGCGACGACGACCGAGTCGCGCCGCGTCGAGAGCCGCACGCGGTCGCCGGTGACGACGCCGAGCGCGGCGGCGTCCTCGGGGCTCATGCGCAGGGCGCCGCCCGCGTCCTTCTTGCGCCACGTCGGGTCGCGCATGATCGTGTTGGCGGTGAAGGAGCGGCGCTCGCCGGCCGAGAGCACCATCGGGAACGACGGATCGCCCGCCTCTCCCCGGGACGCCAGCGTCTTGCCGAGCTCGTCGAGCAGATCGGGCAGGTCGAGGTGGATCTTCCGGTCCGGCGTCCCGATGCGGCGGAGCACGTCGGCCCACTCGTCGACGGCGAACACGATCGCCGACGGCCCGGCCAGGATGCGATCGAACATCTGGCCGGCGATCTCGAGCGGCGTGCCGCGGAAGCCGGCGCGCGCGAGCGCCGCCGGCGCCGACATCGCCGCGCGCAGCGCGATGCCGAAGAGCACCGCGCCCTCGCGGTGCGTCTCGGGGAGGTCGAGGGTGCGATAGAGGATCACCGGCGCGAGGTGCGTGAGCCGCGGATCGGGCAGGACGCGCGCCATGAACGCCTGGACGTACGCGGCGCGTCCGGCCTTCCCCGCCGCGCGCAGCGGCGCGAGCACGTCCTCGGTGATCGCGCCGAGCGCCTCGCACAGGCGAGCGTGGATCTCTGCTTCGGGCAACGGGCCGGCCGGCGGCGGGAACAGCCGCGGCCGCAGGTGGAAGCAGTTCTCGGGGAAGTCGAAGTTGAAGAACGTCGCCTCGGCCTTCTCGAACTGCGTCGCCGCCGGCAGGACATAGTCGGCGAGGCGCGCGGTCTCCGACATCGCGACGTCGATGACGACGACGGTGTCGAGCGCGCGCAGCGCCTCGCGCATCCGCTTGGAGTCGGCGAGCGAGTGCGCCGGGTTCGCGGCCTCGACGATCATGGCGCGGTAGCGCCTGGGGTGCTCGGTCAGGATCTCGTCGGCGATCACGTTGCACGGCACGAGGCCGCTGACGATGCGCGCGCCGGCGACCGGGCTCGGCTGCGCGGACGCTCCGCCCCACAGCGGGACCAGCGTCGTCGGGAAGAAGTGCGTGCCCGGCCTGCCGAGCGAGCCGGTGAGCACGACGAGCAGCTTGTGCAGGTAGCTCACCAGCGTCGAGTGCTGGTTCATCTGCACGCCGAGATCCTCGAAGCTCGCGAACGCCTTCGCGCCGCCGATCGCCTCGGCCGCCGCGCGCACCTGCGCCTCGGGCACGCCCGCGCGCTCGCAGCACGCGGCGACGTCGACCGCGCGCAGCGCGGCGAGCACCGGCTCGACGCCGACCGCGTGCGCCGCGAGGAAGTCGCGATCGATGCCGCGAACGGTGCGGCCGCGCTCGACGAGGATCGCGAGGATCGCGGCGAGCAGCCACGCGTCGCCGCCGGGCCGTACCTGCAGGTGGAGGTCGGCGAGCTCCGCGGTCTCGGTGCGCCGCGGATCGATCACGATGAGGGTGCGCGCCGGATCGGCCGCGAGGTCCTTGAGGGTCACGCGCGCGCGCGGGATCGAGTGCGAGTGCCACGGGTTCTTGCCGAGGAAGAGCGCGACGTCGCAGTGCTCGAAGTCGGCGCGCGTCGCCGAGCCGAGCATGCGGTCGCTGACCCAGAACTCGCCGGTCTTCTCCTGCGCGAGCGCGCTCGAGCGATACCGCGAGCCGAGCGCGCGCCGCGTCGCCGTCGCGTACGCACCGGGCAGGTGGTTCCCTTGCCCGCCGCCCCCGTAATAGAAGATGGTCTCGCCGCCGTACGTGTCGCGCACCGCCGCGAGCCGCGCCGCGACCTCGCGGATCGCCGTGTCCCAGTCGATCGCCTCGAAGGTGCCGTCGGCGCGCCGGCGCAGCGGCGTCATCACGCGATCGCGCGCGTGCTGGTACAGGTTCAGGCGGTGCGGCTTCTCGCACGCGTAGCCGCGCGACGCCGGGTGCTGCTTGTCACCGCGGAAGCGCACGAGCTGCCGCCCGTCGTCGCCGCCGAGCTCCACCTCCAGGCCGCAGTTGCACTCGCACAGGATGCAGGCGGTCGACTTCCACTGGCTCATCCCACGAGGGTGGACAATCTGGTCTTTTCATGCAACCATTTTCTGGTGCGAACGCGGTTCGACGGCGAGCGCTGCTCGATCGCCCGCTCCCTCGAGGTGCTGGGCGACTGGTGGACGCTGCTCGTCGTGCGCGAGGCGTTCCTCGGCACGCGCCGCTTCGCCGACTTCGAGGCCAACCTCGGCATCTCGAAGAACGTCCTGTCGCAGCGGCTCGATCACCTCGTCACCCATGGCGTGCTCGCCAAGGTCGACGCCGGCGTGCACGGCACGCGCTACGAGTACGAGCTCACGCCGATGGGCAAGGACCTCGTGATGGTGATGACCGCGCTGCGCCAGTGGGGCGATCGCTGGATCTTCGGCGAGGGCAACGAGCCGCTGCTCGTCCTCGATCGCCGCACCGGCCGTCCGATCCCGCGTCAGCTCCTGCGCGGTGAAGACGGAACACCGCTTCGCGGCAAGGATCTCGACCTCCGTCCCGGTCGCGGCGCGCGCGATCGCAAACGACGCGCTTGACAGCTCGCCGCGCCGCGCGCTACGTGGATTGCCTCTGACAACCTGATCGTCGCCCGGGTGCCGCGAGGCATAACGGGGAAGCCGGTGAGAGTCCGGCGCGGTGCCGCCACTGTGAATGGGCAGCCGCCTCCACGAGCCACTCGACGAACCGTCGGGGAAGGCGGAGGCAGCGCGGAAGCGAATCTTCCAGACCCACGAGCCAGGAGACCTACCCGAGCGACGAGTCCTGAAGCTCCGAGAGGAGTCCCTCATGGCGAACGCTACGAGCGGTCCGCGCGCAACGGACCCGAGCCCGAGACATCTCGATCGACTGTCGCGCTACCTGGAGAAGCTGGCCCACGCCGGCTTCTTCGGGAAGGTGGTCGTGAGCTTCCAGCACGGCAAGGTCTGCGACATCCGCGTCGAGGAGACCAAGAAGCTCGAGGAACTGTAGCCGCGCCGTCGCGGCTGCGGCCGCGCAGCGTTCGGGGTCGTCGAAGCACTCGAGCCCCGGTGTGGAGGTCACGCGACCTCCCACCGGGGCGTTCTCGTTTTCTGCCCGAGGAGATCATCATGTCGCTCTACCGCACCGTCTCCAGCTCGGCGCTCGTCGCCCTCGCCGCCGCATGCACCGGCGGCGACGCCGCGCCGTCGGACCTCGCGCGTCGCGCGTACGTCGTGAGCCGAGCGTCCGACGAGCTCACCGTGATCGACACCGACGCGCACCGCGTGATCGGCCGGGTCGCGACGCGCGGGATCGCCAACCACATGGCCGAGGTGTCGGCCGACCTCGGCAAGGTGTTCGTCGTGTCGTCGGCCACGAACGAGGTCGTCGTCGTCGACGCGCGCGCGCTCGCGGTGACCAACCGCATCCCGATCGGCGGCCACCCGACGCACATCTCGGGCAGCCGCGACGGCGCGCTCCTCGCGATCGTCGCGGAGGACACGCACGAGGTCGTGTTCGTCGATCCCGTCGCCGAGGCGGTCGTGGCGCGCGTCCCCGGCATGATGACGCCGCACTACGTGCGCTGGAGCGAGGACGGCGCCGACGCGTACGTCGCCAACATCGGCGGCCACCACGTCACGCGCATCGAGCTCGCGTCGATGGCGATCGCCGAGCCGATCGCGCTCGACGGCTTCGACGACCGCACGGAGGCGCCGGGCGAGCGCGGGTTCGCCGACGCGCAGATCGATCGCGACGGCATGCTGTGGGCCGCGCACAACCGCACGGGGCGCGTGCTGGTGTACGACACGCGCGCGCGACGCAAGGTGGGCGAGCTCGCGGTGGGGGCCGAGCCGTGGATCGCGTTCGCCGAGCACCCGTTCGACGGCGTCCCGCTCCGCCACCTCGTACCGAGCTTCGGCGACCGCCTGGTGACGCTCATCGACGGACCCGCGCGCACGGTCGTCACGGCCTTGCCCGGCGACGAGGAGGCGTACGGCGTCAACTTCTCGTCGCTCACGCCCGACCGCGCGTTCGTCATGAACCGCGTGCGCGCCGACGTCGCCGTCGTCGACACCGCGCGCGGCGAGATCACCGCGCGCATCCCGGTCGGCGGCAACACCGAGACCGCCGCGACCAGCGCCGACGGCCGCTGGATCGTCGCCGCGGTGTCGGGCGCGGACCGCGTCGTCGTCATCGACCCCGCCGCCGAGGAGGTGGTCGCGACGATCGACGGCGTCGGTCGCTATCCGTGGTCGGTCACCATCCCCGGCGGCCAGAGCTACTGCCACTGAGCGGAGGCCGGTCGTGCGCTCTCCCTCGACGCTCGCGCTCGTCGTCGGCATGCTCGCCGCCATCGCGGCGTGCCATGGCCGCGCCGCGCCTGGCGATGCGCCGCGCGTGGTGAGCCTGCACGACGTGACCACGGAGATCGTCGTCGCGCTCGGCGCGACCGGGCGCCTCGTCGCGATGGCGCCCCCGGTCGACGCGACGCCGGCGGTCGAGGGGGCGACCGCCGGCGTCGCGTCGACCGGGGGCGCC
>JAIOII010000348.1 GCA_019912685.1 Kofleriaceae bacterium | reverse complement strand
CTTGCCGTCGGGGGCGTGGTGCGCGGCGGTCCCGCCCCGTTCGCCGCGCACCACGCCCCCGACGGCAAGGGCGAGCGCAAGATCCTCTACGACGGCGCGCCGTCGTGGCGCGCGTACTTCGGCCAGTACTTCTTCGGCGTGCTCGCCGCGCTGATCGTGCCGGCGATCTTCTACAAGATCCTCGGCTGGGTCGACGCCCCGCGCGGCACGCGCATCCTCGTCTACCTGATCATGCTCGGCGTCGCCGCGATCTACTTCTTCGGCCTGTACCTCTATCGCAGGTCGATCAAGTACCGCGTCACCTCGTCGAACATCGAGACCGAGCGCGGCGTCCTGTCCAAGAAGATCGACGTGCTCGAGCTCTGGCGCTGCCGCGACGTGCGCTACAAGCAGGACCTGCTCGATCGCATCCTCGGCATCGCGCACATCGAGCTCTTCACCGCCGACGTCTCGACGCCCCACCTCGAGATCGTGGGCGTGCCGGCCTCCCGCCAGCTCTTCGAGCAGATCCGCGACGGCATCGAGCTGCAGCGTCAGGCGCGTAACGTCTACGGCGTCGTGTCATAGACGCACACGCCGGCTCTCACGTGCGGGAGCGCGCAGATGCGCATCACGTGAGAGACAGTAGTCTGACGTGTGGCACGTCTCGCCGAGCTCCTCCGTCGAGAGAAGTCCGCGATCCTCTCGGAGTGGATGGAGCGCGTCCGCCGGTCGCCCGAGGTCCCGGTCGCCAGGCGGCTCTCGCTTCCCGCGCTCGTCGACAACCTGCCCGACCTGATCGACGACCTGATCGGGTGCCTGCTCTCGTCCGACCCGACCGAGCTCGCGGAGCGCGTCGCGTGCGGGCGCGAGCTGGGGCGGACCCGCGCCGCCGAGGCCCACGCCGCCCATCGCACCGCCGAGGGGTACTCGGTGCGACAGGCGATCATCGAGCTCTCCGTGTTCCGCATGGTGCTGCTCGAGATCGTCGCCCGGAGCAGAGAGACCTATTCGATGGACGACATGATGATCGCGCACGCGGCCGTCGACGAGGCGATGCGCACGTGCGCGCACGAGATGCAGCAGGTGAACGTCGCCTCGGCACTCGCCGAGTCGAACGCGCGCAAGGAGATCCTGCGCGTGGTGTCCCACGATCTGCGCAACCCGCTCAGCACGATCGTGTTCGCCGCCGAGGCCCTGGCCGGCGCCCCCGACGAGGCGACGGCGAAGAAGGCCGTCGTGATCGTGCGCAACGCGCAGCGGATGCGCCGGCTGCTCGACGACCTGAACGACATCAACCTGATGGAGACGGGGAGCCTGTCGGTGTCGCCGAAACCCGAGCGGCTCGAGGATCTCCTGCGCGACGCGGTGGCGAGCCAGCGCGCGCTCGCCGAGAAGAAGGGCGTCCAGCTCGCGGCGGACGTGGATGGCGAGCTCGTGGTCCAGGCGGATGCGCAGCGCGTGCACCAGGTGCTGGGCAACCTCGTCGGGAACGCGCTCGCCGTGCTGCCGGCGCAGGGCCACGTGTGGCTGAGCGCCACGCGGCACGGGGAGGACGCGGTCGTCTGCGTGCGCGACGACGGCCCGGGCATCGGCGAGGATCACCAGAACCTGGTCTTCGATCGCTTCTGGCGCGCGCCCGACGCGCGGTACGCCGGCACCGGCCTCGGCCTGGCGATCAGCCGCGGCATCGTCGAGGCGCTCGGCGGGCGCATCTGGGTCGAGAGCGCGCCGGGGAAGGGCGCGGCGTTCTACTTCACGCTCAAGATCTCCACGCTCACCCGAACTGAACCGAGCGCTTCGTGAACGACGGCGCCATCGCCCACCAGCCGGTGATGGGGAAGGTCGGGGCGGCGGAGGCGTCGTCGACGACGGCGCCGGCCGAGACCAGCACCGGCGCGTAGTGCTCCCACGTCGGCAGCGCGCGACGCGCCGACGGCGCCCGGGCCATGAAGTCGACGAGCGCGTCGGCGTCGCGGCGGCCGAGCGCGTCGGCGGCCCAGTCGTCGAACTCGACCGCCCACGCGGCGGGACGATCGCCGTGGAAGCCTTCGCGCATGTTGTGGGTGAGGAAGCCGCTGCCGACGAGGAGCACGCCTTCGTGGCGCAGCGGCGCCAGCTCGCGGCCGAGCTCGAACAGATCCTTCGCGTCGAGCCCGGGCATCGAGAGCTGGAGCACCGGCACGTCGGCCTGCGGGTACATCGCCATGAGCGGGATGTAGGCGCCGTGATCGAGGCCGCGCTCCGAGCGCGTGAAGGGCCGGCCGGCCGCGCGCAGGACCTCCTCGACGCGCGCCGCGAGCTCGGGCGCGCCGGGCGAGCGGTACTGGAGGCGGTAGTACTTCTCGGGGAAGCCGTAGAAGTCGTAGACGAGCGGCACCGGCGCCGTCGCGCCGAGCTGCAGCGGGCGCTCGTCCCAGTGCGCCGAGATCATGAGGATCGCGCGCGGGCGCGGCAGCGCCTTCGCCCACGCGGCGAGCTCGCCGACCCAGCCGGCGTCGTCGAGCAGCATCGGCGCGCCGTGCGCGAGGAAGATGACGGGCATGGGCTGGCGGATCATCGAGCCCCCATCATTGCGCCCGCGACAGCTCACGACAAGCCGCGGTCAGGAGCCAGACCGGTGCGGCCGCGGAACAATCCTTCGACTCGGCTGAACGGGGGCTACTTCAGCTTGCGCTTGAGCGCCTTGATCTCGTCCATGGCGGACTTGCGGAGGCCGTCGTCCTTGGAGGCGAGCTCGAGGTACTTCTCGAGGGCCTCGATGCCGAGGCGGTACTTCTTCTGGGCGGCGTAGGCGAAGCCGAGGTTGTAGTAGAGATCGGCGTTGTCGCGATCGGTCTGCAGGAGCTCGGTGAGGAAGACCTCGGCCTCGGCGGACTTGCCGCTCTCGTAGAGGACCTTGGCGAGCTTGCCGGCGGCCTTGGGATGCGGCGGCTTGGCCTCGATCGCGCGGCGGTAGGCCCCGATCGCGTCGTCCGACTTCTTGTTGATGCGCAGCATCTCGCCGTAGACGTACCAGTAGCGCGAGACCGACGGCGCGAGGGCCGTCGCCTTCTGCGCGCTGGTCTCGGCCTCGAGGTTGTCGCCGAGATCGTTCTGCGAGACCGCGAGCTGGAACCAGGCCTCGGGGTCGGTCGCGTCGGCCTTCGTCGCCTTGATCAGCCAGGACACCGACTCCTGGGTCTCGAACTGCTCGCGGCGCACCGTGCCGAGCAGGCGGAGCGCGCGCGCGTTCTCGGGATCGAGCTCGATGGCGGCGCGGAGCTGGAGCGCGGCCTCGTCGGGCTTCTTGGCCTGGTGCAGGCCGGAGCCCAGCGACGTGAGATAGGTCGCGTTCTTGGGATCGAGCTCGACGGCCTTGCGCAGATCCTCCACGCCCTCGTCGAGGAGACTGGCGAGGATCTTGGCGCGGCCGCGCGCCTCGTACCCCGCGGCGCTCTTCTCGTCGAGCGCGATCAGGTTCTCGGTGACCTCGATCGCGGTCGCGAAGTCGCCGGCGCCGATCAGCGCGTTGGCGTAGAGGAAGCCGCCCTTGCCGTCGGCGGGGTTGGCCTCGTAGTAGCCCTTGGCGACCAGCACCGCCTTGTCGGGGAGCGCGTTCTCGAGGAGGAACTTCACGTGCTCCTCGGTGATCGCGACGTCGGGCCTGGCCTGGCCGGCCTCGGTGTACTTCGCGTGGGCCGTCTCGAGATCGCCGGCCTTCGCCGCGGCGCGCGCGGCGGCGAGCGCGCCGACCGCGTCGCCCTTGGGCTTCTTGGGCCTGGGCTTCTTGGCCTCCTTGCCCCCACCGCCGCACGCGACGACGAGCGAGGCAGCGACCAGCCCGAACGCGGGGGCGCGGGCGGCCAGCGCCGCGGCTACAAGGACTCGGCGGAGCACCTTCACCCCCTGAAGCTAACCGTTCGCCGCCCCGGGCGCAAAAGCGGAGGGGGCCTCAGTTCTTCCCGAGCAGGTCGAGGAGCTCGGGGTGACCGGGCGCGCGCGCGAGCCCCTTCTGCCACGTCGCGCGCGCGTCCTCGATGCGGCCCTGACGCGCCTGCACCAGGCCGAGCAGGACCCATCCGTCGACGAGGCGCGCGTCCACGACGACCGCGCGGCCGAGAACGCGCTCGGC
>JAIOII010000347.1 GCA_019912685.1 Kofleriaceae bacterium | reverse complement strand
GACGTGCCCCTCGCCGTCCTGCCGCTCGGCACGCTCAACCACTTCGCGCGCGATCTCGGCATGCCCGGCGAGCTCGCCACCGCGGCGCGCGCGATCGCGGGCGGTACCGTCGAGCGCGTCGACGCCGGCGAGGTCAACGGTCGCACGTTCGTGAACAACTCGTCGATCGGGCTCTACCCGCTGATCGTGCGGGTCCGCGACGCCGAGCAGCGCGCGACCGGCCGCGGCAAGTGGCGGGCGATGCTGACGGCGGCGTGGCGCGTGCTGCGCCGCTTCCCGCTCGTCGCGGTGCACGTGCAGACGGAGCAGGGCGCCGTCCTGACCCGCACCCCGTTCGTGTTCGTCGGCAACAACGCCTACCAGCTCAGCCCGCTGGCGCTGGGGCAGCGTGCTCGGCTGGACCGCGGGTGCCTCAGCCTCTACACCATGCGCTGCACGGGACGGCTCGAGATGTTCTGGCTCTCGCTGCGCGCGATCTTCCAGCGTCTCGATCGGATCGAGGACCTCGAGACCCAGCAGGTGAGCGAGATCCGCGTCGAGCTGCGGCGGCGCCGCGTGAGGGTCGCGCTCGACGGTGAGGTCGTCACGCTGACGTCGCCGCTCTGCTACGCGGTCCGACCCGGTGCGCTGCCCGTGGTGCGCCCACCCGCGGTGAAGGAGGGGCAGGAGGTCGCCGCGTGACGGTCGTCGCGCACCTGTCGGATCCGCACTTCGGCAGCGAGAGCCCCGCCGTCGCCGCCGCGCTCGTCGACGATCTGTTCGGTCGCGCCGCGCCGGCCCCGTCGCTCGTGATCGTGAGCGGCGACCTCACCCAGCGCGCCAAGGTGCACCAGTTCCGCGCCGCGCGCGCGTTCCTCGATCGCCTGCCGGCGCCGTACCTCGTCGTGCCGGGCAACCACGACATCCCGCTCTACGACGTGTGGAGCCGCTTCCTCCACCCGCTCGATCGGTATCGCGCGAACATCACCGAGGACCTCCTGCCGCACGTCGTCGCCGACGGGCTCGTCGTCGTCGGGGTCAACACGGCGCACGGCTTCACCTTCAAGGACGGCAAGGTCACCGTGGAGCAGGCCCGGGCCGCCGCCGAGGTCTTCGCGGCGCACCCCGATCGCTTCAAGATCCTCGTCGCGCATCATCCGTTCGTCCTGCCGGCGGGGCGCCCGGCGCGCGAGCGCGTCGACGGCGCCGAGCACGCGCTGCCGATCCTGCACGACGCGGGGGTCGAGGTGATCTGCAGCGGTCATCTCCACGCCGCCCACGCCTCCGACACCGGCGGCTTCCGCGACGCGCGCCGCGAGATCCTCGCGGTCCACGCCGGCACCTGCATCTCGACGCGCACGCGCGGCGAGCCCAACGGCTACAACCGCCTGGTCCTCGATGGCGACCGCTTCACCGTCCACCATCGCGTCTGGGACGGCGACCGCTTCACCGAGAGCTCGCACAAGGCGTATCGCCGCGAGCGCGGCCGCTGGCTCCACGACCCGGACGTCGTCGCGGCGTGACCCGCGGCCGCTACAATGCGCCATGGCCGGCAAGCGCCCGCGAACCCAGCGACGTGCGGACGCGCGCGCGACGCGCAAGCTGATCCACGATCGCGAGCGCCTGTGGTCGCTGTCGCCCGGCGGCTCGGCGGCGCGGCCGATCACGGTCGTCTCGCCGGCGGTGATCGACGCGCGCGTCGGCGCGATGCGCTGCCCCCAGTGCGAGGGCGAGCTCGCGCTGCGCGAGCACGAGGCCTCGCCGAGCGGCGATCGCGTCGTCTCGGTCCGCTGCAAGCTCTGCCACACGCCGCGCCAGATCTGGTTCCGGCTGGGCTCGGCGGCGCCGAGCTGAGCGCTCGTCGAGCCGACTATTCGCGGGGGCTCATGTAGCGGCGCCGCTCCGCCGGGTCGACGCCGAGGAACGCGAACGGGCGCTCGGAGCTCGGCTCCGACGCGCGGCGATCGGCGGCGGCGTCGTCGCGGCGGAGC
>JAIOII010000346.1 GCA_019912685.1 Kofleriaceae bacterium | reverse complement strand
GCAACCGGCGGCGGCCCTCGGCGAGCCCGGCGGCCACGCCCTGCCGGTGCGCCGTCGCGATCGCCGCGGCCACCGCGTCGACGACGTCGCTCAGATCGGCGTCGTCGTTGTCGACGACGAGCCAGAGCCCGGGGTTCGCCTCCGCGAGCTCGCGGTGGGCGCGGTGCATCTTCACCTGCAGGCCGCCGCCGGCGAGCCCCTTGCGCGACGACGGCTTGTCGCTCGGCGAGAGGAGCTTGGACACGCGGCGGCGGGCGCGGGCGACGTCGGGCGGGACGTCGACGAGGATCGCGAGATCGGGCTGGAGCCGGGCCTCGAACGGCGCCGCGATCGCGCGCACGACGTCGGGAGCCAGGCCGCGGCCGGCGGTGGCGAGGAGCTGCGCCGAGTAGAGGTAGCGATCGGAGATGACGATGTCCGAGTGCGGCAGCGCCGGGAGCACGATCTCCTCGAGCGACTGACCGTCGCGCGCGAGGTAGAGCATGAGCTCGGCCAGCGGCGACAGCATCAGGTTGCGCACGTCGCGGCCGAGCTCGCGGATCGCCTGCGCCGCCGACGAGGTGAACGTGCCGTCCTCGCGCACGTGGGTGACGGAGAGCCCGCTCTTGCGCAGGCGGTTGGCGACCTTGTTCGAGATCGTCGTCTTGCCGCTGCCGTCGATGCCTTCGAAGACGATGAACATGATGATCCCTGGGCTAGAGCTGTTCGAGCTCGACGACGCCGCGCACGGGCGCCGGCAGCTCGTCGAGCTGGGTCTGGAGTACGGCGCGCGTGAGCATGGGCGGCGCCTGCACCACGAAGCAGAACTCGCGGCGGATGAACTTGGTCTGTTCGCCGATGATGGTGCAGCCGGTGCGCTGGATCGCGCTGCGGTAGCTGCGGACCGCGTCGTAGATCGCGTCCTCGCTGACGCCCGACACGCGGACGATGCCGGCGGTCTGGCGATCGAGCGTGAAGATGAGGACCCAGCCGATCACCGTCGCCGGGACCGCGACCACGAACAGGCCGAGGCCGCAGCACAACCCGACGACGGTGACCAGGATGACGCGGCCGGTGTCCTTCGCTTCCCCCGTGTCGGTGCGGAAGCGGAGCAGGCCGCCGATGCCGAAGATGACGAACGCCATCGCCGGCAGGACCTTCACGATGAGCGCGACCATGGCCGCGACCATCGAGTACATGAGGATCGCCTTGGGCTGCTCGTGGTGCACGAGGGTCGACACCCGCCGCCGCGTCGCCGGGTGGTACGCGATGACCGCGCCGAGCGCGAGCGCGACGAGGAGGACGACGACCATGTCGAGGAGGAGCCAGCCCTGGCCGAGGTCGCGCCAGCCCTCGAGGAGCAGGCTCTGTTCCGTCGGATCGGTCGGGTTCATACGTGCCCCAGCTCGAGCGCGCCGTCCTCCGAGGCGAAGGGCTGCGACTGGAAGGTGCGCCCGAGCAGGCCCTCCATGCGGCGGCGGAGGAGCACGAGCGACACGATGCAGGTGAGCGCGCAGGCGGCGGTGTAGCCGAGGCCGAGCGCGCGGGAGTCGGTCCCGACGGCGAACGTGAGGAGCCCGTTGGCGACCAGCTGCGTCGCGGCCGTGGCGAACGCCTCGCGCCGGAAGTCGAAGTAGTAGAGGAGGAGCGTCGTCGAGACGGCGACGACCTGCAGGCCGGCGCCGACGAGCAACCAGGCGAGCGTGATGCTGTGGTCGGCGTGGAGCGAGAGCGCGCCGACGATCGCGGGCGCCGACATGACGGCGATGAGCGTCACGCCCGCCTGCACCGCCGAGGTGCCGCGCAGCGTCTCCTCGACCTCCGCGCGCAGCTCGCTGACCAGGCGCTCGAGCTCGCGCAGCGACGCGCCCGCGTGGAGCGCGGCGTAGTAGGCGCGGAAGCGGCGGTGGAACGTCGTCTCGATGGTGACGAACAGGAACGCCGCGGCGGGGATGACCGTGAGCCAGGCGACCGCGGCGCAGGCGGCGTAGATCGGCGCGCCCGCCACGCCGGTCACGTAGAGGATCACCTTGTCGATCCACAGGCCGGCGTGGAAGCAGAACGCGGCGGCGGCGAGCATCCAGTACTCGCGGAAGGCCGAGCCGACGCGCGCGTCCTCGTCCTCCTCCTCGGGGAGCGCGCGCATCGTGCCGTGCAGGAGGAGCGCGAGCGTGAGCAGCTGGCCGAGGCCGTAGCCGTAGAGGTAGCCGGTGGCGCCGAAGACCTCCCAGCGCGACAAGAGGTACGCGCCCGCGATGCTGAGCGGAGCGCCCGCGGCGAACGCGCGGACGATGATGCCGGGCGACGACAGACCGCCGGCGGCGGAGAGGAGCAGCCACTGCGCCGCGACGATCGACGCGAGCACGGCGCCGGGGATCGCGAGCTCGCGCGGGAAGCCGGCGAGCAGCATCGCCGCCCCACCGATGACGAGGAAGCCGACGAGGCAGACGCTCACGGTCGTGCGCAGCGGGGCCGCGATCTGATCGCGCCGCTTCTCGTACACGCGGTCGGCCGCGTAGCGCGAGAGCACGATGTCGATCGGCGCCGAGAGCACGATCACCGTCGCGTAGACGACGGTGATCACCTGCTCGACCTCCTGCACCGCGAGCGTGCCGCTCCGCGCCGCGCTGATGCGGACGAGGACGAGCACGAGGGTGGTGAGGAGCCACGGCCCCGAGGTCACCGCGACGCCGGTGAGGAACGCGCCGAGCGATCCGCTCAGCGAGTCCCGCTCCATCATTCGTTCGAGTCTCCAGCCGATGCCAGCCATGTCATGCCGCCACGCTCGAGTAGAGCGATTCGTAGCTCGCGACCACCTGGTTCAGCTGGTAGCGAGCGTGGACCCGAGCCAGCGCCGCGCGCCCCATCGCCGCCCGCAGGGAGGGATCGCGGGCGAGCGTGATGAGGGCGGCGGCGGTGGCCGGAGGATTCGCGATGCGCGTCACGATGCCCGACGGGCCGAGGTCGCGATCGGTCTCGCCGCCTTCGATGAGCTCGCGGCACGCGCCGACGTCGGTGGCGATCACCGGCACGCCGGCGGCGTAGGCCTCGAGCATCACCAGGGGCTGACCTTCGCTGAGGCTGGTCAGGAGCACGACGTCGAACGTCGGGTACAGCTCCGCGACGTGGCGCGGGCCGAGGAACTGGATGACCTCGCCGAGGTTCAGGCTCTCGACGAGTCCGAAGCAACGCTTGGCGTAGCTCGGATCCTCGTCCTGCGGCCCGACGATCTGCACCTCGAGGTCGACGTGCTCGCGGGCCATGCCGACGGCCTTGATCAGCGTGATGACGTCCTTGATCGGGACGACGCGGCCGACGAAGCCGACCTTGAGCCGGGGCTTGCCGCTCGCCGACAGGGTCACGATCTCGCCGATCTCTCCGCTCCGGGCGTGCGCCGGCGGCGACAGCGGCGCGGGCAGCGCCGGGCGCGCCACGCCGTTGGGGACGACGACGATCTTGTGCGCCGCCGCGCCGTCGGCGAGCTGCTTGGCGCGGTTGGCCTCCGACAGGGTCACGAGGCGCGCGGCGCGGTGGTACGCGATGCGCGAGAGCATGCGGAAGTAGTGCGACCAGAAGCGGCGCAGCGGCGAAGGCCGCGGCACGCAGTGGCTGCGGCGATCCTCGATGTCCTTGATCCAGCGCGCGCGCGACAGCTCCATCTCGCGCTCGCGCGCGTAGAGGCCGTGCTCCGTGACCACGAGCGGGCGCCCCGAGCGCACGCTGGCGACGGCGCCGACGAGGCCGGCGTAGCCGGTCGACACCGCGTGGTAGATGCCGGCGTCGGGGCACGGCGCCGAGAGCAGGCGCAGGAGGGGGATGTGCATCGCGCGGAAGTGCCAGAAGAAGTCCATGAACGGACCGCTCGGGCTCACGCGGTCGTAGAGCTCGTCGCGCAGGAGCGCGAACGTGGCGTCGCCGTGGAGGAACTCGCCCATGCTCAGATCGCCGGACGCGAGATCCGCGAGGAGCTCGTCGTCGACGACGTCGTCGACGTGGATGCGGCGGATCGCGCGCAGCATGCGCGAGGGCTTCCGGCCGCGCGGGAACCGCGGCGCGTCGATGTGGCGGGCGAGCTTCTTGCCCGCCTGGACCGCACCCCGGCAGTAGACCTCCGCGAGCGTCGTCACGTTGGACGGGATGGTGTAACGCGGCTTCTCGTAGGCGCCGGGGTGCGGCCCGATGTGCAAGAGCGCGAAGCGGCGATCGGGGTACGCGCCGAGGATCTGGTGGACCCAGGTCGACACGCCGCCGGCGACGTAGGGGTACGTACCTTCCAGGATGAGCGCCACATCGGCGGGGCTGGCGAGCGCCTTCGTCATGGCAGGCTCCCGTGGGCAAGTGCGGGTCTCATGGTCTCTCGCCACACACGATTCAAAGCCGGTGCCAGCCACTGCGCGATGATCCGCAGGTCGATCAGGTTGGCGGCGCGCAGCGACGCAGCGGGAACGCCACGCAGGGCGATCACGCCCACCACGAGGCCCGAATCGTCATCGATGATCGGCGCCGCGACGTCGCTGTCGGTCTCGCCGGCGCCGGCCGCGGCGGGCGCGACCGCACGGGCGACGATCGCGTCACGCACGGTGTGATCGCCGCCGATGTCGCGGATCACCTCGGACTCCGGCAGCGCGCCTCGCGCGGCGAGGAGGCGCGCTGCCGGAG
>JAIOII010000345.1 GCA_019912685.1 Kofleriaceae bacterium | reverse complement strand
CGCCGCGGCCGCGCTCGCCGCGGATCGTCAGAAGGCGCCGCCGACGCGCGCCGCCAGGACGTTCAGCGGACCGGCCTCGCCGTGGGCCGCGACGCGCACGCCGCGCCACGCGTAGGCGAGGCCGGCGAACGCCGCCGTCGTCCACGCGGTGCCCGGATCGAGGTCGACGTCGTTCGAGCGCTCGAACGCGGCTGTCGTGTGCGCGGCGAGGCCGACGTACGGCGACAGGCCCTTGTAGCTGCGGCTCACCGACGCGTCGATGCCGAGGTCGAGGACCAGCAGCTCCTCCGGCCCGAGGAGCGCCACGGCGGTCGGCCGGACGGCGACCGAGACCGGCGTCGCGTCGTCCTGCTCGACGACCGTGACCTTCGAGTGCATGCCGAGGAAGCCGTAGTTGGCGCGCGGGTCGAGCGTGCCCCAGACGCCCACGCCCACGCGGCGGCTCACGCCGGCGCGCGCGCTGAGGCGCGGGAACGCCCGCGTGTGCCCGAGCCAGTGATCGGAGGTCGGGTGCGACATGGTGTTGTTCCACGCCCCCTTGGAGTCGTCGATCACGGTGCGGCTGAAGTCGAGGCTCACCTCGAAGTCGCCGGGGCGCATCGCCTCGGCGCTCGCGAGCTGGAGATCGTGCATCACGACGCCGCCCTCCCGGGCGAACTCGTCGAACTCGGCCTGCGTGAGCTCGGGGTGCAGGTCGAAGAAGCACTCGTCGTACGAGTCGTCGACGTGCAGCGGGGCAGGCGTGCCGTCGTGGCCGTCGGGATGGGCGAGCGCGATCGGCGCCATCGACGTGAGCGTGACGGTGATCGCAGCGAGCGTTGCGTGGGGTTTCATGGGTGGCTCCTCGGTTCGGGTTGCGATCCCAACGTGGGCGCGCGGCGCGGCGCGCGGTATCGACCGAAAGGCAGATTTTGCGCGTGCGTGCGGCGATCCGTCCGTGTCCATCCTTGGATGGACAGCCGCGCGCCTGCGGTATCCTGCGCGTCGTGAGCACGGATGGTGGCGCGGCCCCGGCGAGCGGTGCGCATCGCGTCGTTCCCACGAAGCTGTTCGTGCCGCGGCGGCGGCAGACCGCGGTGGCGCGCCCGGAGCTGGTGGCCCGGATCGAGCAAGGCACGTGGCGTCCCCTCACGCTCGTGGTGGCGCCCGCGGGGTACGGCAAGACGACGCTCGTCTCCCAGTGGATCGACGCGACGCGCCTGCCCGTCGCGTGGGTGTCGCTCGATCCGGACGACAACGACCCGCTCCGCTTCCTCTCGTACGTCCTCGCGGCGATCGGGCGCGTCCGGCCCGGCGTGCCGCAGCTGTGCGGCGCCGCCCCGAGCGACGGCGTCGATCTCGCCGCGCTCCTCGACGAGCTGCTCGTCATCCCGCTGGCCGAGGAGCCCGACGCGTTCGCGCTGGTCCTCGACGACCTCCACGAGCTCACCGCGCCCGGCATCCTCGCCGCGCTCGACCGGCTGCTCGACAACCTGCCCCCGTGTCTGCACGTGGTCCTCACGTCGCGCGTCGAGCCCGCGCTGTCCCTCGCGACCCGCCGCGCGCGCGACGCCGTCACCGACATCGTCGCCGCCGACCTCGCCTTCTCGCCGACCGATGCCCGCGCGTTCTTCGACGAGGCGATGGGGCTCGCGCTCGACGACGAGGCCGTGGCGCTCCTGCGCGAGCGCACCGAGGGCTGGGTCGCCGGGATGCAGCTCGCGGGCCTGTCGATGAAGCGCGGCGCGCTCCCGGAGGAGGTGCTGCGCGGGCTCGCGGGCGACGGCGACGTGGCCGAGTTCCTCGGCCGCGAGGTCCTCGACGCGCTCGACGCGGACCACCGCGACTTCTTGCTCGACACCTGCGTGCTCGACCGGCTGTGCGAGCCGCTGTGCGAGGCCGTCACCGAGCGCGCGTCCGCCGCGGGCGCGCTCCGCGCCGCGATCCGCGAGGGCATGTTCCTCGTCCCGCTCGACCACGGGCGGAGCTGGTACCGCTATCACCAGCTCTTCCGCGACCTCGTGCGCCGCCGGCTTCGCGCCGAGGCGCCGGAGCGCGAGGCCCTGCTCCACCGTCGCGCGGCGCGGTGGTGGATGAGCGAGGGCGATCCGGCGAGCGCCGCGACGCACGCGGCCCAGGCCGGCGCCCACGATCTCGTCGGCGCCATCGTCGCGCGCTGGGGCATGC
>JAIOII010000344.1 GCA_019912685.1 Kofleriaceae bacterium | reverse complement strand
CTCTCCGCCAGCGCCTACGGCTCGGTGATCGACGGCGTCACGCTCGTCGAGCAGCCCGAGGACGCGATCGTCGCCGGACGCCACCACGCGATGCCGTTCGCGATCGGCGCCAACGCCGACGAGACCGTGCGCGAGGCGCCGCCGAACCTCACCGCGATGCAGTACGAGAACCTCGTGCGCGCGCAGTACGGCGCGCTCGCGAACGCCGTCCTCGCGCAGTACCCGGCGGCGAGCTACCCGACGCCGCGCGCCGCCTACGTGCGCCTCACGACCGACAGCCGCTTCGTGTGCCCGTCGCGCGAGATCGCGGCGCACGCCGACGCCGGCCAGACCGAGCCCGTCTACCGCTACTTCTTCCGCTACGCCGCCACCGCGCTCGGCGCGCCGCACGGCATCGACGTCCCGTTCGTGTTCGGCACGTTCGACGCGATCCTCGTCGGCGGTACGCCGTACCAGCCGACCGCGACCGACCTCGCGCTCGCCGCCGCCGTCCAGGGCTACTGGTCGCGCTTCGCGCGCACGGGCGATCCGGCCGGCACGCCCGCGTGGCCCGCGTACGGCGCGAGCGACACCGCGCTCGTCCTCGACGCCCCGCTCGCGACCGAGGCCGGCATCCGCGACGCCGACTGCGACTTCTGGCGCCCGTACTACGACGCGCTGTGACGCGCTGACGTAGAATGAGCGACCTCATGGGCGAGGTCATCGGCAACTACGAGATCGTCGCCGAGCTCGCGCGCGGCGGCATGGGCGTCGTCTACACCGCCCGCCACCGCTCGATGGGCCAGATGGCCGTCGTGAAGAAGCTCCTGCCCGAGCACACCCGCTCGGCGGACGTCGTGCAGCGCTTCTTCCAGGAGGCGCAGGCGGCGGCGGCGCTCGACGATCCGGGCATCGTCCGCATCTTCGATCAGGGCGTGCTCGACGACGGCAGCGCCTACATCGTCATGGAGCTCCTGCAGGGCGAGTCGCTCGCCGATCGCCTGCGCCGCATCGGCCGCCTCGACCCCGCCGCGGCGATGACGTTCCTGCGCCAGGCGGCGCGCGCCGTCGCCAAGGCGCACGCGCGCGGCATCGTCCACCGCGACCTCAAGCCCGACAACCTCTTCATCGTGCCCGATCCCGACATCGCCGGCGGCGAGCGCATCAAGGTGCTCGACTTCGGCATCGCCAAGCTCGCCGGCGACGCGCGCGTGAAGACGATGACGGCGATGCCGATGGGCACGCCCGCGTACATGTCGCCCGAGCAGTGGGCGAGCGCGGGCAAGGTCGACGCGCGCACCGACGTCTACGCGTTCGGCATCATCCTGTTCGAGATGCTCGTCGGGCGCCTGCCGTTCGAGGGGCCGGGCTTCACCGAGTTCATCGACCAGCACCGCTTCGTGCCGCCGCCGCCGATCTCGAGCGTCGCCCCGTCGCTCGCGGCGTTCGATCCGATCGTCGCGCGCTGCCTCGCCAAGTCCGCCGACGAGCGCTTCGCGTCGCTCGACGAGCTGGTGCGCGCGCTGCCCGGCGGCGGCGCGGTGACGAGCCAGGCGCCGGCGCCCGCGGTCGCGCAT
>JAIOII010000343.1 GCA_019912685.1 Kofleriaceae bacterium | reverse complement strand
CTGTTCACCTTCGGGCGGCCGTTCCCGGCGAATGTCCGCGCTGTCGTGTCGAGCGGCTGGCTTGCGCCGCGCAAGGGTCGGCTCCATCGCGGGCTCGACATCGGCGCGCCGACCGGCACGCCGATCCTGGCGCTCGACGAGGGCGCCGTCACCCGCGCCGTGACCGTCGATCGCAGCGATGCCGGCCTCTGGGTGGCCGTCCTGCATCCCTCCGGCGTGACCTCGCGCTACCTCCACCTCTCGCGCGTGCTGGTCACCGTCGGGCAGCGCGTCCGGCGCGGCGACGTGATCGGCCACTGCGGCGCCACCGGCAACGCGCGTGGAGGGCATCCCCACCTCCACCTCGATCTCCGTGTGCCGGCCGCGATGCTGCCGGCGATCGAGCGCGCGATCGGCAAGCCGCGCCCCGGCTGGGGCCCCGAGATGAGGCCGTTCGGTCACTCGATCCCCGGTGAGCCCTGGGTCCCGGTTGACGGCTACCGCTCGCGCGTGCGCGACGACGCCGCGGAGGCCGGGATCCCGCTCCGCGATCCGAGCGCGCCGCGGAACGGCACGCTCAAGTACCGGCCCGTCGGCGAGCGCGGCGAGCCCTATCCCGAGTGGCTGCTCGCCATGCGCGGCCAGTCGGGCGTGTACGTGATCCGCGAGCGCGAACGCGACGGCGATCCGGTCGTGGTCTACGTCGGACAAAGCTCGACGGGCCGCCTCTACGAGACGTTGACTCGACATCTGCAGGATTGGCGCCGCTGGAAGAAGTTCTGGGGCGGCTACACCGGCGGCCACGACCCGGGCCTGACGTACGACCGCGCGCGGGTCGAGGTCGCGGTGAAGATCACCTCGCCCAACGACGCGCTCGACGAGGAGGCGCGGCTGATCCGTCGGCTGCGCCCACGCGACAACATCCAAGGCCAGATCGACTACCAGGGCGAGGCCGCGGAGGTGCCGTTCTGATGACCACCGACGATCTCGAGATCGAGCGCGCCGCCCTCGCCTGCCGTGCCCTCGCGCCCGTCGACCTCTACAGCGTCCTCCGCGCCGGCCTCGGCGAGCGGCGCGGCTGGCACACCTACCAGGTCCACGAGGACGGCGCGATCGGCTGCTACCCGCGGACCACATGCGCCGACGTCGCGCGTCTGACCGCGCTCTGCCGCCTCCACCTCGCCCAGCACGCGCCCGAGGCGCTCGCGCGCTGGGAGCGCGTCGCCGACGACGCCAACCGGATCGGAGCCGGCCTCGACGAGTCCGCCGAGTTCCCGCGGAATCGGGCCTACTGGCGCGCGCTCCGCGCGATCGCGATGGCGACCGTGCCGGCGGATTCGCGCAACGCGAGCGACCCCGCCAACGCCTGGCGCACCGTCGAGGTGATCGACGACCGCGGGACGCTCCGGGTCAAGGCGGAGAACGTCGTGGCGACCGACGTCAAGACCGCCCTCTACTTCCACTTCGGCGAGCGGCGCGGCTGGGAGACGACCACGGTGCAGCTCCAGCAGCCGGATGGCTCGCTCCGCACCGAGGAGCGCCGGCACCCGAGGACGACGTGCGCCGATGTCGCGCAGCTCGCCGCGTTCTGGACCCGCGAGATCGCCCGCGCGCCGCAGAACTACGGCGACATGGTTCCCGGCGCGCAGCGGAAGCGCTGGAGCGCCGCCGCGTCCGAGGTGACGAGGCACTGCAGCGGCACGCCCGACGCCGTCTACCCCGAGAACCGGGCGTTCTGGAAGGCGATGGGCGGCGCCGCCGTGTCGATCGATGTCGAGCGCGACAACGTCCCGCGCAGCAGGCTCGACGCGGTGATCGGCACGTTCAGCGACGCGATCAGCGCGGTCGGCTCCGGCCTCGGCGATGCGGCGAGCTGGACGGGCGACCAGCTCGTCGACGCCGCTGGGGCCGTCGGCAAGGGCGCCGGCAACCTGCTCGGCGGGTTCCTGGATGCCGTCGGGTTCAAGACCTTGCTCATCGGCGCGGGCGTCGTCGTCGGCGCCGTCGTGATCGTTCCCAGGCTCATCGACCGCAACCAAGAGGAGTAAGCCATGCAGGAGATGATCGAGGCCATCCGCGCTGCCGTCACCGATGGCGCGACCCCCGAGCAGAAAGCGAGCCGCGCGGTCGCCTGCCGGACCATCCTCGCCGCGCTCGACGC
>JAIOII010000342.1 GCA_019912685.1 Kofleriaceae bacterium | reverse complement strand
CCTCGAGAAGCAGCTGACCCTCGTCCTCGCCCGCGCGGTCCGCGACGACCTCGTCGCGCGCGGCTACGACGTCGTGCTCACGCGCGAGCGCGACGCGACGTTGACGCTGCGTCAGCGCGTCGCCGCCGCCAACCGGCGCCGCGCCGACGTCTTCGTGAGCATCCACGCCAACGCGTCGCCCGCGCGCGTGCAGCGCGGCTACGAGACCTTCGTGCTCACCGCGGCCGGCGTCGACGTCGACGGGCGCGCGCTGCGCAGCGAGACCGGCACGCCGCGCCCCGGCGTCGATCCGGCGACGGCGCTCGTCCTCGACGACGTCGAGCGCGGCGCGTGCCAGTGGGAGGCCGCCGAGCTGGCGGCGGCGATGCAGCGCGAGCTGCGCGCCGTGCGCGGCGAGGCCGGCGATCGCGGCGTCCGCCAGGACGCGCACCACGTCCTGCTCGGCGCGACCATGCCGGCCGTGCTCGTCGAGGTCGGCTTCCTCGATCACCCGATCGAGGGTCAGGAGCTCGCGCGCCCGGCGACGCAAGCAGCGATCGCGCGCGCGCTCGCGAACGCGATCTCCGGTATGTTGCCGGTCGATGCCCCGCCCTGACGGCCGCAAGAACGATCAGCTCCGCTCGCTCGACATCATCCCCGGCTTCCAGAAGCACGCCGAAGGCTCGGTGCTGGTGAAGCTCGGCGACACCTGGGTCGTGTGCTCGGCCTCCGTCGAGGAGGGCGTACCCGCGTTCCTCGCCGGCAAGGGCAAGGGCTGGGTCACCGCCGAGTACGCGATGCTGCCGCGGTCGACGCACACGCGCTCGAAGCGCGATCCGGGCGGGCGCGGCAAGGAGATCCAGCGCCTCATCGGGCGCGCCCTGCGCGCGGCGGTCGACCTGCGCGCGCTCGGCGAGCGCACGCTCACGATCGACTGCGACGTCCTGAACGCCGACGGCGGCACGCGCGTCACGTCGATCACCGGCGCGTGGATGGCGATCGGGCTCGCGCTGAAGAGCCTCGTCGCGGGCGGCGTCCTGCCGGACATGTCGGCGCTCAAGCCGGCGGTCGCGGCCGTGTCGGTCGGCATCGTCGACGGCGAGGTCGTGCTCGACCTGCCGTACGTCGAGGACTCGCGGGCCGACGTCGACATGAACGTGGTCATGACCGAGGGCGGCGGCCTCATCGAGGTGCAGGGCACGGCCGAGGGCGAGCACTTCTCCCGCGCGCAGCTCGACCAGATGCTCGATCTGGCGGCGGTCGGGATCGCGCAGCTCACGGCGGCGCAGAAGCGGGTGGTGTTCGGCTGATGCGCCCCCTCGTGTTCGCGACGCGGAACCGCGGCAAGCTGGTCGAGCTGCACGAGCTCCTCGCCGGCGTCCCCGTCGAGGTCATCGGCGTCGTGCAGGCGCAGCAGCTCCTCGGCCGCGAGATCCCCGACCCGGTCGAGGACGCCGAGACGTTCCTCGGCAACGCGGCGAAGAAGGCGCGCGAGGTCGCGCTCGCGACCGGGTGGCCGGCGCTCGCCGACGACAGCGGCCTCGAGGTCGACGCGCTCGACGGCGCGCCCGGCGTGTACAGCGCGCGCTGGGCGGGGCAGCACGGCGACGACGCCGCCAACAACGCCAAGCTCATGCGCGCGATGCTCGACGTGCCCCCCGACCTGCGCACGGCGCGCTTCCGCTGCGCGCTCGTGCTCGCCGATCCGCTCGGCCCGCTCGGCGACGAGCTGGTCACGAGCGACGGCGTGGTCGAGGGCCTCATCCTCGACGCGCCGCGCGGCACCGGCGGCTTCGGCTACGACCCGCTCTTCTTCTGTCCGGAAATCGGACAGACCTTCGCGGAGGCCGGCGTCGGTCCCAAGGGCCACATCTCGCACCGCGCCCGCGCCATGGCCGCGCTCGCCCCGCGCCTCCGCGCCTACCTCACGTCCTGACGCGGCTTGCGCCGCCGCGCGGATCCCTGTATCCCTTCCTTGCTCGCCGAGAGCGAGTGGATCGGGGTGTAGCGCAGCCTGGTAGCGCACCTGTTTTGGGAGCAGGGAGTCGGAGGTTCGAATCCTCTCACCCCGACCGATTCGGCCCCTTAGCTCAGTAGGATGAGAGCAATCGCCTTCTAAGCGATAGGCCGCTGGTTCGAGCCCAGCAGGGGCCGCTTACTCCGAGGCGCAGAGGCGCGCGTAATACGCGCTCATCTGCGGATCGTCGAACGCCTTGCCGGCGACGCACTTCGGCGCGACCGCGTTGCGCGCGCCGGCGAGGTCGCCGGCCTCCTCGTGGGCGAGCGCGTACGCCCAGCGCAGGTAGATCTCGAAGCGCTCGGGGTTGGTGAGCAGCATCCGGATGTCCTCTTCGGCGAGGGCGCGCGCCAGGTAGCTCTGCGCCTGCTCGTAGCGGCCGTCGTCGATCGCGACCAGCGCGGCGAAGTAGAGCGCGCGCGGATCGCGCGGGTACTTCTCGACCAGCTCGCCGGCCTTCTCGGCAATGGCCTCGTCGGTCCGCGGGATCTGGTCGTCGGGGATGAGCTCCTTCACGAGCTCGGGGTTGCGCTGGAGCACGGCCTGGCCGGCGAACGCCTTCTTGAACTCGTCCTGGTCGGCGGCGAGCTGGGTCCAGCCGAACATCGTGTACGCGAGGCCGGCCGCCGCGATCACCGCGGCGAACGCGCCGGCGCGCGGGTGCTCGGCGTCGCGCGGCCACGTCACGTAGAGCAGCAGGCCGCCGAGCGCGCCGGCGA